>CANFIC010000075.1 GCA_947446685.1 Burkholderiales bacterium | reverse complement strand
GGAATATTGGCCGGCCTGGATCATCGTCGGCATGCGTTTTTGGAGGTCGAAGAAACGCTTCGACCAGGCGCGCGTGTCGTCGTTCAGGTTCCAGTAGAAACCTTCGGTCAGGTACATCGACTGGGTGGTCTTGAGGCCGAGCGAATGCACATCGGAGATGAACATCAGCAAGCCAGCCAATTGCTGCTTGGGCGTGATGCCGAATTCAGCTGCCTGCTTGATCGAATTGATGGTGTCGCCGCCGGCATTGGCCAGGCCGATGATCTGCGCGCCTGAAGCCTGGGCCTTGAGCAAGAAGGACGAGAAGTCAGCACCCGGAAACGGATGCCGAACCGCGCCGAGCACGTCGCCGCCATTGGCCTTGACAACCGCAGCGGCATCTTTTTCGAGCGAATGACCGAAAGCATAGTCAGCCGTCAGGAAGAACCATTTCTTGCCGCCTGACTGGGTCACGGCCTTGGCCGTGCCATTGGCCACCGCATAGGTGTCGTAGGTCCAGTGGACAGTGACGTCGTTGCAGTCTTCATTGGTGACGCGCGTCGAAGCCGCGCCGGAAATCAAGGCGACGCGGTTCTTTTCCTTGGCGATTTTCTGCACTGCCAGGGCCACCGAGGTCGTGACCAGTTCCGACACCACGTCAACACCGCCGCGCTCGAACCATTCGCGCGCCTTGTTGGCAGCGATGTCGCCCTTGTTCTGATGGTCGGCCGAGACCATTTCAATCTTGAAGGCCGGTTTTTCCTTGGCCATGAAATCGTCAATCGCCATTTGCGTGGCGACCACGGTGCCCTTGCCAGCCACGTCCGAATAGACGCCCGACAAGTCGGTCAGCACGCCGATGCGCACGACGCCGTCCGAGACCTGCGCCAAGGCGGCAGGGGCGATGGCTGCGCTGAGCGCGGCGACGAGGGTGAGGGTCTTGAACTTCATGGAAAGTCTCCGGTGTTTTTGAAAAGTGGATGGTGGGTGTTGCGCTGCTTAAACCCCGAGGAGTTGGTGCAGCATCTCGGTCTTGGATTCGAGTTCGTCCTGGGTCACGGTGGCGACGATGCGGCCATGTTCGAGAACATAGTGGCGGTCGGCCAAGGGCGCGGCAAAGCGGAAGTTCTGCTCGACCAGCACAATCGTGTGGCCGCGGGACTTGAGCAGGCGGATCACCTCGCCGAGCTTCTTGACGATCACCGGGGCCAGGCCTTCGGTGATCTCGTCGAGCAGCAGCAGGCGTGCGCCGGTGCGCAGGATGCGCGCCATCGCCAGCATCTGCTGCTCGCCGCCCGACAAGCGCATGCCGGGGCTGTCGCGGCGCTCGTAGAGGTTGGGAAACAAGGTGTAGATCTCGTCCAACGTCATGCCGCCCGAGCGAACGATCGGTGGCAGCAGCAGGTTTTCTTCGGTGCTCAAGCCCGAGAAAATACCGCGCTCTTCGGGGCAGTAACCGATGCCCAGCCGCACGATATGGTGCGGCGCCAGGGCAGTGATCTCGGTGCCGTTGAGCATCACCGAACCGGTGCGCCGGTCGACCAGACCCATGATGGCTTTCAGCGTGGTCGAACGCCCCGAGCCATTGCGGCCCAGCAGCGTGACCAACTCACCTTCGTGGACCGTCAGGTCGATGCCGTGCAGGATATGCGACTCGCCGTAGAAGGCATGCAGATCGTTGATGCGCAGGATTTCATTGCCCCTGGAATATGCGGATTTCATGCTTCCACTCCGACATAAGCTTCCAGAACACGCGGGTCTTGCGACACCACCGAATATGGCCCTTCGGCCAGGATCTGGCCGCGCTGCAGCACGGTAATCACATCGCTGAGCTTTTCAACCACCGACAGGTTGTGCTCGACCATCAGCACGGTGCGCTGCGCAGCCACCTTGCGGATCAGATCGGCGACGCGGTCGACGTCTTCATGGCCCATGCCCTGGGTCGGCTCATCGAGCAACATCAGTTCGGGGTCGAGGGCCAGCGTGGTGGCGATCTCGAGTGCGCGTTTGCGGCCGTAAGGCATCTCGACCGCCAGGGTGCTGGCATATTGGCCGAGGTCGACTTGCTCGAGCAGTTCCATGGCCTGGCCGTTCAACTGGTTCAGGCTGGCGCCCGAGCGCCAGAAATGGAATGAAGTGCCAAGTTTTTGCTGTAACGCGACGCGAACGTTTTCAAGCGCGGTCATATGGCCGAAGGTGGCCGAGATCTGGAACGAGCGGATCACGCCGCGCCTGGCGATCTGCGCCGGCTCTTCGGCTGAAATGTCGACGCCGTTGAAATGGATGCTGCCCTTGGTCGGCTGCAAGAACTTGGTCAGCAGGTTGAAGACAGTGGTCTTGCCAGCGCCATTGGGGCCGATCAGCGCATGGATGGTGCCGCGCTTGACGCTCAGGTTGACGTCTTGAACTGCGCTGAAACCCTTGAATTCCTTGGTCAGGCCGCGGGTCTGCAAAATGATGTCGTCAGACATGTGGTGGGTCCTCATGCGATGGCCGGAGCCGATTGCCTGGCTGGCGCGGGGCGCAGTCGACAGGGTCCGCCCGTTCCCACAGCAGCAGGGCGAGCGCAGCAGGCGCGATTTGCCTCGCGACTGTCCAGGCCGATTGGGTAGGGATTCGAACTCGTCATCTTGTCTCCGCATCAAGAATTCGCTTGCAGCCCGCCTCTTGCCGGATGGGTCTGCTGCCGATGCGTGAATGATGACGAAGGACTGTTTCAACAGCCGCGCGAGAATGTAACGAATGATTGCAAGGGTGCCGCTGCGGGGCTCCTATGATGGGCAAACATCCAGCATCTCTTTGCCACAGGCCCGCCTTGACCGATTCCACCGCCAATCTTCCCGATTCACGCTTCAAGCGTTATGAATCGCTGCAAGCGGCGCTGAATCTGATCGACCAGGGCTTCACCCTGATCGACAGCAATCTCGGCCTGGTGGCCTGGAATTCGACTTTTCTGCGCTTGCTCGACTTCCCGGCAGAGATGGCTTATGTCGGCGCGCCATTCGAAAGCTTCATCCGTTTCAATGCCTTGCGCGGCGATTACGGCAGCGGCGATCCGCAGGCCCATATCGACACCCGCATGGCAGCCGCCCGGGCTTTCACCGAACACCAGATCGAGCGCACAAGGCCTGACGGGACCGTCTTGCTGGTGCGTGGCCTGCCGGTGCCCGAGCATGGCTTTGTGACCCTGTATTCGGACATCAGCGACCAGCGGCAAGCCCAGGCGCAGATCCTCAAGCAGAACCAGACGCTCGAAACCCATGTGGCCGAGCGCACTGCGGAGTTGCGGCGCAGCGAGGCGCAGATGCGCTTGATCACCGACTCGATCCCTGCGCTGATTGCCTATTCCGACCGCGACCGGGTCTACCGCTATATCAACCGCGGTTACCAGGATTGGTTCGGACTCGACCCGGCCGCGCCCGGCAAAGTCAGCGCCAAGGAGTTCCTCGGCGCCGACACCTTTGCCGGCATCAGGCCCCATGTAACGCGTGCCTTCGCCGGCGCGGCATCCACTTTCGAATATGAAATCCAGCGTATCGACGGCAGCCGGGTGACGGCCCGCACCACGCTGATTCCGGAGATTTCGGCCAATGGTTCGGTGGCCGGTTGTTTCGAGCTGACTTTCGACATCAGTGCTGAAAAGCGTGCCCAGGATCTGCTGATCCAGGCGCGCAAGATGGAAGCGCTGGGCCAGCTGACGGGTGGCCTGGCGCATGACTTCAACAATATCCTGACCGTCATCATCGGCAACCTCAGCGTGCTGGATGAAGCCCGCGGTGGCAAGCAGGCGGTGGCGGATTTTGTCAAACCAGCGCTTGACGCGGCAAGGCGCGGTGCCGGTCTGATCAAGGCCTTGCAGTCTTTTTCGCGCCGGCAGCCGCTGCAGGCCCGGGCCGTCGACATCGTGCCTCTGCTTGAAGCTGACATCGGTTTGTTGCGCAGCAGCCTGCCCGAAAATCTGCAGATCGAGTTGACCGCTGCGGCCACGCCACTCTGGGCCTGGGTCGATGCGGATCAGTTGCAGCAGGCGCTGTTGAACCTGATTTTCAATGCCCGCGATGCCTCGCCCGCAGCCGGCCGGATCAGCTTGTGCGCGTCAGCAGCTTTGCTCGACGGCGCACAGGCTGTAGACCGGCAACTAACGCCCGGCCCCTATATATGCATCGAAGTCAGCGACCAAGGCAGTGGCATGGACGCGCAGACCTTGGCCCGCGTGTTCGAGCCCTTCTTCACCACCAAGCGGCCGGGTTTGGGCACCGGCTTGGGGCTGGCGATGGTGCATGACTTCATCCAGCAGTCGGGTGGCGCGATCGCCATCAAGAGCCGGCAAGGCCAGGGCACCGAGGTTGCGCTCTGGCTGCCGGCCTGTGCGGCCGAGGCCGAGCAGCCGCTGCTGGCCGCCGCTGCGGGAACCAGCAGCGCCAGCCGCGGACTGGCCTTGCTGGTCGAGGACGAAGCCGAAGTCCGCAAGGTGGTGCGGCGCATGTTGCGCGAGCTCGGCTTTGCGGTGATCGAAGCCGGCAGCGGCAGCGAAGCGATGCAGATCCTCGAGCAGACCCCGGGTATCGCGCTACTGCTGTCGGACATGGTGATGCCCGGCACGGTCGACGGCCGGGCGCTGGCAGCCTATGCACGCGACCAGCTCGGACTGCAACAGATCCTGCTGATGAGCGGCTATGCGCCGGAACAGCCGGAGGAGCAGGGGCAAGGCAGCCTGGTGCCGATCCTGAGCAAACCCTTCACTCGAGCCCAGCTCGCCGCCATGCTCGAGGAGATCAGCTCATGAACAAGCCCTTGCCCGCCGCAATGATCTTTGTCGTCGAAGATGACACCGAAGTCGCCAAGCTGGTGGTCGGCGCGCTGCAGGAATTCGGCTTTGCCACTGAAGCCTTCCGCAGCGGCGGCAGCTTGCTGCGGCGCCTGCAGCAGGCGCGCCCTGACCTCTGCGTTGTCGACCTCGGCCTGCCCGACATCGACGGCATCGAACTGGTCAGCCAGATTACCGCGCTGTCGGGATGCGGGGTGCTGATCCTCACCGGGCGCGGCCATATGGTCGACCGCGTGATGGGGCTCGAGCTTGGCGCCGATGACTATATGGTCAAGCCCTTCGAGCCGCGCGAATTGGTGGCCCGCGTGCGCAGCATCCTGCGCCGCCGCTCGACCACTGCCGTGCCAGGCAAACAGCGTCGCCATGCGAGCTTTCAGGGCTGGAGCCTCGACTGCGCCGCCAATATCCTGCGCGCCGCCGATGGCAGCGATCACCTGCTCGGAACCGCCGAAACCCAGGTGCTGCGCAACTTCCTCGAACGCCCGCACCAGATCCTCACCCGCGAACAACTGGTCGGCCAACGCGACCTCTCGCCGCTGGACCGCAGCATCGATGTACGCATCTCTCGCCTGCGCCGCCGGCTCGAGGAAGATCCCCAGAACCCAAAAATCATCAAGACCGTTTACGGCGCCGGCTATATGTTCTCAGCTGCAGTCACCTGGTCCTGACTCCCTGGAAAAAATGGGGTCAGAGTGCATTTAACTGAGCCGCCGTGGAAAAAATGGGGTCAGAGTGCATTTAACTGAGCCGCCGCAGGCTGATCCGCGGGATTAAATCGAGTCTGACCCCAGGCACCACCAGGCACCATTCCAGGGTTAATCAGCTTTTCAACCTGTCCGATGCTGATTTGAGATTGCCCTTGGCTTGAACCAGAGTACCTGCCTTACCCAGGCCAAAGGCGGGCATATTCGCATACACGTTCTCATAGGTACCTGGGCTGGCTTTGTAGGTTTCGTGCCAAATGCCGACAGTGCCATCGGTGCCGATGGATTTATTGAAGGCCTGCCAGGCCGGTAAATGCTCGGAGTCCTTGTTTTTGGCATAGTCCATCAATTGCTCGATGGATCGCCAATATTGAACCAGGATGATGGTGCGTGAAAACCACATCTCATGATGAATGAACCCAAGTTCGGGCTTGGTGTAGAGCTCTTTGAGCATTTTTGGCATCGCGCCAAGGACGGGTATCAACTTGTGAAGCATCAAAGGCTTATTGATTCGCATGCCAATCAGAAACACCACGAAGTCGCCCTCCATCTTCGCGGTCATCCGGTCTTTGTAGATCATTTGCATCCCATTCAGAAATAGAAAATCTTGTGTTTCCGCCCGGCAAATGGCAGTAAAATTGACACCGTCTATTTATTCTAATCGATATCTAGACACCGTCAAGCAAGACTCTTGAAAGTGCCCCACATGAACGCAAAAAGCCTGGGAAGACCCAAAACCGATCCTTCAAGAGACCTCAAACGCGACCTGCTTCTTACCAGTCGACAGTTGTTGGATGAGGGCGGTCCAGCGGCTTTAAGCATGAGGGAAGTGGCAAGGCGTGCCGCTTGCACCCACCAGGCTCCGTATCACTACTTTGAAAACAGAGAGGCAATCCTCGCATCGCTCGTGGCCGATGGTTTTGACGCTCTGGCTGAGCGCTTGAAAGAGGCCAATGACCTAAGCGTCTCCAAGGGATTACGGGCCGCTTTAGTAGCCTCTGGCGCAGCCTATGTCGACTTTGCACTGGTGCAGCCTGGTGTGTTTCGGATCATGTTCAGGCCTGAAGTTTGCGATCCCTCAAGGTTTCCTGCGGTTCAAGCTTCAGGCGCCCGCGCAAGAGATGAGTTGGATCGGCTCAACACCATCGTTCACGGCAACAAGGCGCAACCCACCATGGCCACCATACTTTGGGCACATGTGCATGGCCTGGCATGCTTGTTACTGGATGGACCCTTGGCTGTTCAATTTGAAACCGAGCTTGAAAGAAAGAAATACCTGCGGAGCGTTGGCGAAAAGTTTGCTGATTTGGTTTTGCCCGAGTCAGTTCCATCGAAAACAAAGCTCATAGCTCGAGCACATTCGTGACCTAGAAAAAATGGGGTAAAAAATGGGGTCAGATTGCATTTAACCCGACAGCCGCAGGCTGAACCAAGGGAATAAACGGAGTCTAAAAAAAGGGGTTAAAAAAAGGGGTCAGAGTGTAATTAACTGAGCCGCCGCAGGCTGCTCCCCGGGAATAAATCGACTCTGACCCCAGTCACGCAGCGTGTACTCAACCGCCTTTCACCCGTTCAGGCGCTTAAGAAATGGCAGGCTGAAAAGCCTGAATTTTGAGTCAAGCCGGTCTATAGCCAACCGGAGCTTGGCAAGACCCGGCGCTTCGAATCTTCGAGCAAGCATGTCAAGCCACGACGATCCTTCGGATTTGACTAGCCGGCCTTAAGAAAATGTGCTTACTTCTTGAGAATTTCACCCATTGCCATCTTTCCATTGGAAGCGTCAGGCCCTGCGGCTTGTGGTGCGTAGCAAAAGCCATTGGAGTTGGCGATAGCCAGTTCCTTGCGTGATATCTCGCCGCTGTAGCAACGCATGGAGGCGTTGTGTTCTTTGACATTTGATGGGAGCACATAGTGGTAGACCCCTTGAGGAAACTCGGGGGTCGGACTGGTGATGCCATTGCAGGCGTCCAGTCGGTGGGGTGCGATGGTCTGGCCATTGATGTCCTTGTCGCCATAGATCGGGAAACCGTCAAGCGCCACACCCATCAGATGCGAGGGGCCGTTACCGTGATCAACCGCGGAAGTTACGCATTCAGACAACCCGTGATAGTGGTAACTGTTGCCCGCGTTGGTCGGGGTTGGATGTCCATTGCAACGATCAATGAAGCTTGCCGTGATGGCTACCCCTTCGCGGGTCTTGAATGAGTAGGAAGTGTTGTCCTTCAGCGTGGTGGCCCGGTGACCCTCAATCTCTGCGGCGCCGAATAGAACAGACCCAGAAATCATGACGCCAATGGCACCGGCGTTTACTGCAGTGGGCACCGAAGCCTTGCTGGGGCAGATATTGAACTGCATCGGCGCTTGTGCGCCCTGGCCCTGAAAAGGCGTGACCTGCAACGCTATGGAACTGACCTTGGTCAAGCGGGTTCCTATGTCTGCCCCCTGCTTCTTGCCGCTTGAGATTGGCGTCAGGTAATAGGCATCGACCGGGTGGCCGGGTCGAGAGCTGGGCCAGACCGTCATGCTGCATTCGCTGGGAAAGGTGATGGACATGCCGGTTCCCCACGCGGCCTTACGATAACCATCTGCAAGCGAATTGGCAGCATCGGGCTGGGGTGTTACCGAAACAGGGTTCGATTTTTCACTTGTGCCAGCGGCATTGCTCGCACTGACGACGCAGCCATATTCGACGCCATTCGTCAGCCCAGAAACCTTCAAAGGGCTGGCCTCGCCCCTTGCACTCCGGGCTTCCCCAGCAGCATTGCAGTCAACGACATAGGTGGATATGGCGGACCGCCCGGCGTGCACCGGGGCGACGAACGCAACGGTAGCACTGGCATTTCCAGGCCTTGCCGAACTGATCGTCGGCGCCCAGGACAGTTTGCCGAATTCAATGCACCCGGCCAGCCCCATCAAAACCAGCGCGGTCAGCCCTCCAAAATGGCGCATTGCAGGCATCGCTTACTGCACCAAGAACTGACCCATCAATCCTGCGTCTTCATGATTAACCATGTGACAGTGGTACATATAGGGATAGGCAGAACCTGCGGCTTCATCGAATTTTGCAACGAAGGTCACTGTCTCGTTGATCGGCACATAGAAGGTGTCCTTCCAGCCACTTTCATACGCTTTGACTGCATTGCTGCTGCCATTGCGAGAACTGATCTTGAACTGAACGCCATGGATGTGAAACGAATGACCAAAAATGTTTCCACCACTGACCGTCCATGACTCCGTCGCGCCCAATGAAACCATCTGATTGATGGTGCTCATGCTGAATCCGACGTTGTTGAATGTGAACGGTGCACCGGGGCCGGTTGCAGTGATGGCAAGCGTACGTGATTGAGAGGCGGCCGCTGCCGCAGGAAAGTTGTTGCTGACCAAGGCCGTTGGCAAGGCAGTCACTGCGTTGGATGTGGCCGCTGCGACCTTGATATGCAAAATGTTGAAGGTCTTATAGTTCAACAGACTGCCAAACTCGCCGCCAGTCGCATTTTCCAGGCCAGCAAAGCCAAAACTCAAGCCCGCATCAGCGCCGTTATAGGATTTCAGGTCGAGGGTGTTTCCAACGGCATCTCCGCTGAGGTCAAGCAAAATTTCGTAGCGCTCACCTGGGGCCATCACCAACCGGGTCACGGCGACTGGGGCACCGAGAAGCCCGCCATCATTGCCAATGACATAGAAGGTTCGTCCATCACCGAATCCGAGGTTGTAATCGCGCTCGATCTCGCCGTTCAGAATACGCAGGCGTACGAACTGCTTGGGCAAGGTGACCTGTGCATCCATGACGCCATTGGTCAACATGTAGTCGCCGTAGGCAGTGAGCGCGTACTGAAACTGGTTTGCTAAGCCATTGTTCGTGGTGAAACGTCGGCTTGTAAGAATGAGCGGAATATCGTCTGTGCCGTAGGTTCTAGGCAAATTCAATGCCGCTTCCGCATCATCCTGAACAATGATGAAACCGCCAGCACCCAGGGTAAGTTGCTTTTGGGTCAGCTGGTGCAGATGCGGGTGGTACCAGTAGGTGGCTGCATTATTCCTGACAGTGAATGCGTCGGTTAGCCAGCTTGTACCTGCCGCCACGATCTGATGTGGGCCACCATCCACTGGGCCAGGGACCAGCATTCCATGCCAGTGGGTCGTGGTGTCTTCAGTTAGAGAATTCTTGACCTGCATACGGGCCTGGGTACCCTTTTTCATGACCAAGGTAGGGCCCCAGAAGCTGTTGCCGTTATATCCGTAGGTCGCTGTCTTGGCTCCTGACTGATATTGAACCGACGAGGCGGCCAACGTGAGTTCATAGGTAGTAACGCCCGCCGATGTAAGCCCTTGCAAAATTGGAGGAATCCACAGCGTGTTGTAAGACGCCGGGTCTGACGCGGTTGAAGTATCAGAACTGCTAGAACCGCCGCCACAAGCTACAAGAACTGCAGATGTGGAGAGAAATCCCCCCGCAATTAATTTCAGACTACCCCTCTTGCTGATTAAATATGGGTCCTTGCGATGGGAATACATGAGCGCTCCGAAAATCTGCTGAAAACAGACGGATCTTGAGCGCTGAATGTGTGGGAATTATGTTGTTTTTCGCATCCGAAGCGGATGGGCAAAGCCCTTGATGATTTTTCGAAAAGTTCTCGCATCTCGCCTGATGAAGTCCTGTGGCTCAGCCTGTCTTGGCCGTCAGCCGGTACTGAACAGGCCAAGCCGATGGACAATTCGTTCTCGACGCAATTCGAGGATCCTCTTGTAGGCAGGGGTGTCAAGCGCCCGAGAGCCGATTGCGGAAATGGTGTCAGCTGGCATCAACCCGGGCCAGCGCTGTGCCATGTCCGGGGAAGCAATCGACTCTGACCACCAGGCTGATCGACTAAGGGGCGGGATCGCTCAGACGCCTTCGATGATGCGCATATCGCGCACCACCGCATTCGGTCCAAGCGCCACCAGGGCTAGTTTGTAGCCCGGGCTGTCATAGGCGGCGAGCGCGGCTTCGACGCTGTCAAATTCAATCAGCACGGTGCGTTGCTGAATGCCCGCCTCCTTCACCGCAGCGGGCAGGCCGCGAGCGAGAAACCGGCCACCGGCAGCGGACAGCGAGGGGCCGGCCAGTTTTGCGTAGGCAGCCAGCGCATCGGTATCGCTGATTGAGTGATAAGCGCTGATCCAGTAAGCCTTGGGCATGGTGTTTCCTTCAAAGGTTGATCGAATCGGGATGGGCGAAGTTTCAGCTTTCGGCTTCGACAGGGTAAAGCGGTGCGACCGACAGGCCTTCGACTTGGTGGCGTTGAATCAACTGCGCAACCAGGCCCGACCTTTTGGCTTCTTCCACAAAGGCGCGCAGAAACGCAGCACCGGCTGAATGTGATTTATGCGTGCCGATCGACTGCTGGATGGCGGTGAACTGTCCCGCCAGGATGCGCGAACCCGGCAGCTTCTGCACATCGGCCAGCAAGAGCGGACGAAGGCTCGCCATTGCATCCAGGCCATCGCGAACAAAGACCTCGAAGGTGGCATCAAAGCCTTGCGCATGAACAAGCTTCGCATGCTGGATATTTCGGACCAGCCAGAGGTCATAGGCCGTCCTCTGCGAGACAGCAATTCGAACGCCTGGCCGATCAACGTCCTTGACATCGGTGAGGGGTGAATTTTCCGGGACGAGGTAGGTGGCCTCGATTTCCACATAGGCGGCGCTGAATGATATTTTTTCGGCGCGGGCTGGTTCCGCACCAATCAGGCCGATGTCCCAGACATTGCTCTCCGCAGCATCAGCCAACACACCGGGCGAGGGAAACGAGACCAAGGCCAAGCCGACCCCCAGGTGATCAGCAATCGCGCGTGCCATGTCAGGCGCCACACCGGTCGGTTCACCGGATGCCGTTCTGCCATTGTTGAGCAGGGAATTGCTCAGATTCAGGCCAGCCCTGAGAACGCCCGTCGGTGCAAGCTCGTGAATGATCTGCGGGTTGACTTGCAAACTGGAATAAGTCTTGTCGGTGGCATGCATCGTCGGAAATCTCCTTGTCCTGGCCGCGCGAAATTCGGTCAATCCGGTCGCGCCTGCCGCATTCTAGGCAATCAGCTTGAAACTGCTTGCCGCATTGACGCGCATTGACGATAACCCGGGCCCGACCTAGAGTGCGCTACCTTCCCTGCCCACATAACTGTCTGCCTATGACCGCCTTGCCCAATGCCTCTCCTTTCCTGACCCTGCATGAGCTGGTTAAAAAGGCCCGTCAAAAGCTCAATCAAGATGACTGGGACTACATCGTCGGTGCCACCGAAACCGAGACCACCCTCAGGCGCAATCGCCTGGCGCTGGATTCGCTCGCCTTTCGCCCCAGGGTCTTGCGCGATGTCAGCCAGATTGATTCATCGCTGAGCTTTCTGGGCCGGCATTTGCGCCTGCCGCTTTTGATGGCTCCTGTTGGAAGCCTGGAACTGTTCTCGCCCGATGCGGCGGTCAGTTCGGCCAGGGCCTGTGAGCAGTTTGGCATTGCCCATATGCTCAGTTCGGTGTGCGAACCAGGCATGACGGCACTGGCCAAAGCCGTGCCCGATGCGCTGCGGATTTTTCAACTCTATGTCTATGGCGATGCAGCCTGGATCGACGAGATCATGGCCGAAGCGATCGAGACCGGCAATCAAGCCTTTTGCTTTACGGTCGACATGGCGCTTTACAGCCGGCGCGAACGCGATATTGCCAAACGCAACATCCGCCGCGCGGTAGTGCCTGGCCGGGAGTTTCTGGCGCAGTTCAGCTGGAAGGACATCGAGCGGATCCGCGCAAAACACAGCATTCCGCTGATCCTCAAGGGCATTGCCACGGCCGAAGATGCCCTGATGGCTGTTGAGCATGGCATCGACATGGTCTATGTGTCGAATCATGGTGGCCGTCAACTTGACCATGGGCTGGGCTCGATGGAAGTGCTGCCGGAAATTGTTGCTGCGGTTGCAGGCCGGGCCAAGGTCATCGTCGACGGTGGATTCAATCGGGGCAGCGACATCGTCAAGGCGATTGCCCTGGGCGCGGACATCGTCGGACTGGGCCGCATGCAATGCCTGGGCTTGGCCGCCGATGGCGCCGATGGCCTCCTGCGCATGCTGGAACTGCTTGAGCTCGAAGTCAGGATCTGCCTGGGCCTGCTCGGCGTGACCCGCTTGGACGAGCTCAATGGAACTCACCTGCGTGCCGTCCAGCCCGCCGGGCCGGTTGGTGCTTTGAGTGCTTTTCCCTTGCTGTCGCTGGACGAGGGCGCACTTTACTGAAGCCCTTTCTAGGAAAATGGGGTCAGAGTAAATTATTCGGCGGAGCCGCTGGAAGCTTGATCGGGAAAAATCTACTCTG
>CANFIC010000074.1 GCA_947446685.1 Burkholderiales bacterium | reverse complement strand
TGCCGGCATCAGCTGGCACAGCGGTATACGCAGCCGGTGAATAGGCCGCGGCGGCGGCTGGCGCGAACGCTGAAGGGGCTGCAGCTGCTGGCTTGACCGGCGGCTCGAGACGCTGCGCGCCCGCTGCCGGATAGCGGCTGCGGCCCGGCACAAAGCTGTCTGTCGCCGGCCGCTGCGGCTCGCGCATGTCGTCGCGCAGCGCAGCGCGGATCGCCAGGCTGGTCGGCGCAGCATCGGGTTGCCGGCGGGCCGGCGCTGCTGCACCGATCAGGCGCCGAGCGACCTCGTTGGCGCTGGGCGTAGCGGGCGCGGGCGCAGTCTTCGGCGCCGGTGCGGGCGGGCTGAGCGGGCCGTTCGGGGTCAATTGACCCAGCGCCGCGGCGGCGATGGCGACAATCTCGATGCCTTCGGGTACTTCCCGGTTCGACAGCACGACGGCATCCGCGCCCAGCACAGACTTGATCTGGCGCAGGGCATCGGTGGCGTTGGCCGCAACAAAACGTTGTGCACTCATGATGGGGTGGTTTCCCTTTCTAAGTTCTCAAAAACTCGAATTGCGCAAATTGTTCGATTCAATCCAGTCGCCGAAGTCCGCAGTTCTACTGCGGACTGGCGACTGGACGGTTGGCTTGCCGCAATTCCTTTGATATTCATTGGCGTTGACAGATCACACGCTGGAATTCGACCTTGGCCGTCGGCGGCAGCTCTGACATTGCCAGCACCACGGCCTGCGGCCGCACACGGCGTGCCAGCCGCGACAAGGTCAGCCTGGTGCGATTGCCGCACAAGAGCACCGGCGCCTGTCCCAGGACTTCCAGTTCATCGACGACGGCAGCAACCTCTTCCAGGAAGCGGCGGGCCAGATTGGGTTCAATCGCACCGTCGGGCGCCACCGCCTCGTTGCCGACGGCCTGCTCGACCAGCCGTTCAAAGTCAGGATGCAGCCCTGCGACCCGATATTCGGCCACATCGCCGAACACATCCTGAACGATCTGCCGCCGCAAGGCATAGCGCAAGGGCGTCACGATGTCGGCCAATGGCATGTTGCGTGCCAGCTGTTCGGCGGTAATTTCCAGAACGGTGCGCAGGTCGCGGACGGTCACGCCTTCCTCCAGCAGCAACTGCATCACGCGCTGCAGCTGCGCCGGCTGTACCAGCTTCGGAATCGTTTCTTCGACCAGTTTCGGAAAACGCGTCTTGAAATGTTCGATCAATTCATGCGTTTCCTGGCGCCCTAGCAATTCATGCGCGTGCTGGGTGATCAATTGGTCGAGATGCGTGGCGATCACCACCGCAGGTTCGACCACCGTGTAGCCAGCCGTCATCGCCGCTGAACGCTTGTCGCGCGTAATCCAGGTGGCGGGCATGCCGTAGCTGGGGTCGAGCACCTTGATGCCGTCGATTGGATTGTGGCTGCCGGGCGGGTCGATCGCCAGCAGCCGGTCGGGCAGCACCTGGCCGCGTGCAATTTCGGCACCATAGAGCAAGAAGCGGTAGACCTCGGCAGGAAGCTGCAGGTTGTCGCGGATATGCACCGAAGGAATCAGGAAACCGACTTCGCCGACGAACTTCTTGCGGATTGCCCGGATCCGCTTGATCAGATCGCTCTCGTCGCCGGCGTCAACCAGCGCAATCAACCGGTAAGGCAGTTCCAGGCAGAGAGGCTCGATCAAGGGCACATCGTTCCAGTCGACCTCGCCGGTTGAAGGCGGCTTGGCCGCAGCAAGGGCAGCGGCCTGTGCTGCCGCCGACTGGCGCTTCGAAAGCGCCCAGCCAAGCCCCCCGAAAAGCGCTGCGAAGGTCAGGAAAGCCAGGTGCGGCATGCCCGGAATCAGGCCCATCACCATCAGGATGCCACCGACCATATAGAAGGAAGAGCCGCTTGTGATCAGCTGCTGGCTCAGCTGCACCGCGAAGTCATCGTCGGTGCTGACCCGGGTCACGACGATGCCGGCGGCGGTCGAGATGATCAGCGCGGGCACCTGGGCGACCAGGCCATCGCCGACGGCCAGCGTCGCGTAAATGCGCATCGCCTCGCTGAATTCCAGCCCATGCTGGACCGTGCCGACGATCACCCCACCGATCATATTGATCAGCAAGATCATGATGCCGACCATCGCATCGCCGCGCACGAACTTCGACGCACCGTCCATCGAGCCATAGAAATCCGCTTCCTGGGCCACTTCGGCGCGGCGTTTGCGGGCTTCGACATCTCGGATCGTGCCTGAATTCAAATCGGCGTCGATCGCCATCTGCTTGCCCGGCATCGCGTCAAGGGCGAATCGCGCAGCGACCTCGGCGACTCGCCCGGCGCCTTTGGTGATGACGACAAAGTTGATGATCGTCAGGATCAGGAACACGATCACACCGACGACATAGCTGCCGCCGATCAGGAAGTCGGCAAACGACTCGATCACATGGCCTGCAGCCCCGGTGCCGGTGTGACCGGCCAGCAGTACCACCCGGGCCGAAGCGACGTTCAGTGACAGACGCAGCAGCGTCGTGATCAGCAAGATGGTGGGGAAGGAGATGAAGTCCTTGAAGTTCTTCATGTTCATCGCTGCCAGCAGCACCAACATCGATACGCCGATATTGAAGGTGAACAAGGCGTCCAGGGCCAGCGGCGGCAAAGGCAGCAGCATCATGCCCAGCACCAGCATCACCAACAGCGGCGCTACCGTGGCGGCTGACGGCGCCTTCAGGCGCATGGCTGCAAGAGATGAGAACTTCATTGCCTGAGTTTACAGCCTACAGTACGTAAACTGATCTTAATGATTCAGTACTGACAATTTTATTTGCATTGCTGAGTCCTTGCCTGGAGTCGCCGCAGTCCACGCCGGTCAGTTCCGGCCGGCGTTTCAGGCGGTTGAGACCCGGAGTGCCTTGCCTTCTGCTTGACTTTACGCTGGCTGAGACTGATTTTTCGGCTTTGGAATTCAGGCGCAGCCGAAAGAATGTTCTGGAAAGCTAAACACTTTTGAGCCTGCGGCCGTTAAAGGTTCCAGTGGCGCTCGATTTGGTTGAGTGACCACCTAATCTCAACCTAATCTTTTTTTTTGGAGTTCTTCATGTCATCAGTCATCAACACCAATATGGCTTCACTGGTTGCCCAGCGCAACCTCAGCGGCTCGCAAGGCGCATTGGCAACTTCGGTTGAGCGTCTGTCGTCCGGCATGCGCATCAACCGCGCCAAGGATGACGCTGCTGGTCTGGGCATTGCCGCCAAGCTGCAAGCACAGGTCAAGGGCATCGACCAGTCGATCCGCAATGCAGGGGACGCGATCTCCGTCGTGCAAACGGCTGAAGGCGCGCTGGACCAGGTTGCAACGATGTTGCAGCGCATGAAAGAAATCGCCACGCAAGGCAATAACGGTGCTTTGACCACGACTCAACTGAGCGCCCTGGGTACTGAAGCAACCGCGCTGATGTCTGAAATCACCGCGACCCAGTCGCGCACTACTTTCAACGGAATCAGCCTGCTCAACTCGGCTTCGACGTTGACGTTCCAGACCGGCAATGCGGCCACTGACACGACGACGGTTGACCTGTCTGCTGTCCAACTGACCGGCACGAACTCGATGACGACGACATCGACCCAGACCAATGTGTCGACAAACGCAGCCTTCATAACACTGACGGGCACAGTTGATGCTGACATCACGACGATCGCAACGATGCGTAGTGCACTGGGTGCGACACAGAACCGTCTGGACAATGCCATCGGCAATCTGCAGACTTCCTCATCGAATTTGTCAGAGTCACGCAGCCGGATTATGGACACTGACTACGCTGCAGAAACGGCTCAGCTGACGAAGAATCAGATTCATCAGCAGGCAGCCACGGCGATGCTGGCGCAGGCAAACCAGATGCCGAACTCGATCCTGTCGCTCCTGAAGTAATATGATGTAGGAGGCATGAAGCAATTCAATGCCTGATCTCGCCAGGGCCTTGTGCCCTGGCATTTGTCTGAATGAAGGAGTTCGAAAATGACTGCTGTCAATTTGAATACGGCCCCTCAGGCGCCTTTGCTGCAAAGCGCTGGCACATTGCCAGATCGGCCGAAAGTGGCAGCTGCGCCTCATGTAGAACTGCAACCGATCGCCCAAGGTGGTCAAGCCAAGGTGGAGGAAGCTTCGCGCCCGACGCGGGAGGCAGTCGACCAAGCGGCGCAGCGCATCGAACAATTCGTCCAGTCTGTCGGGCGCAGTATGTCGTTCAGTGTGGACGCCAGCTCGGGGCATAGCATTCTGCGCGTGGTCGATCCGCATAGCGGCGAGGTCATCAGACAACTGCCTGCCGAGGAAACCATCCGGGTCGCCAGGGCAGTTGAATATATGCAGAGCATGTTGGTCAATCAGCGCGCCTGAGTACTGATTCCGAGTTTGAAACATGGCCACTTCGACGGTTTCAACCGGCACCAGCGTGTTGAACGTGCAAAGCCTAGTCAGTTCGCTGATGGAGGTGGAGCAGGCGCCGCTGACAAAACTCGATGCCAAGATCAAGGCAGTCAATACCTCGGTATCTGCCATGGGCAGTTTCAGGTCCAAGGTTACCGACTTGTACAGTGCACTCGGGGCTTTGGCGAGTTCCGATAGTTTTAGCACAAGAGCTACGTCCTCCACGAACGACACCTTACTCACCGCCACGGCGACAACCAGTGCGCTCGTGGGTGATGTCGATGTCGCGGTGACCCAATCGGCCAAGCGGCAACAAACTTTGTTGACCAACTCCGCCTTCACGTCGACCAGTACGCTGGTTGGCTCAGGCTCATTGAGCATCGTCACATCCAACAATGTCGACGGGCTGAGCATTTCAACATCTTCGACCGATACGCTTGCAACACTGGTTGCTGCAATCAATATCACCAGTCAGCAGACGCTCCTCACTAGCTCCTCCTTCACCAGTGCGACCACCTATGTGGGTGCAGGTTCATTGGTGATCGGCGACAACACGATCACGACGACCGCCTCTACCGACACGCTGACTTCGATCGCAACCAAGATCAATTACGACAGTGGCACTTATGGCGTAACCGCGGCAGTCAAGCAGCAAGATGACGGAACCTGGGGGCTGCAACTGACGTCGACTACCTCCGGGGGCACTTTCACTGCACCGTCCGCAATCGGCACCTATACGCCCACAGTTGCATCGACAACGGGTTATGTTTATGGCGTCACGGCTGCAGCGGTCCAGCAGGATTCGGGCGTCTTCGGCCTGATGTTGACCAGCGTCGACACCGGCACGGCAAACACATTTACCGTGCCTACAACAGTGGGCAGTACAACAGTGGCCAGCAAAACTCTGGCGGCGACAGATGCAGCATTGACCGTGAACGGAATCGCGTACACGCGCGGCGCGAATACCTTCAGCAATGTGCTGGGCGGCTTGACCTTGAAAATCAATGAAGCCGTTGGGTCGACGACCAGCACGGCGATTACGACTGCGGGCGTAACAACGACAGCAACCGTATCCAGCAGCGTTACTTCTGACTCGGCCCGTATTACGGTGGCTGCCCAGAACTCATCCGCAGCGACTGCTATTCAGACCATGGTGACGGCCTACAACGCCGTCATTACGTTGAACCAGACACTCACGAAATCCAGCACTGACTCGACCGCCAGAGGCGCGTTGCAGGGCAACAGTTCGCTATCGAGCTTCATGACAATGGTCAAGACCTTGTTCGATGCGGGGGCTTATGACTCATCGGGTACCAATGTCCTGTGGTCTGATGCCGGTGTCACCTTTCAGAGAGAC
Source organism: Burkholderiales bacterium (assembly GCA_947446685.1). GTDB lineage: Bacteria > Pseudomonadota > Gammaproteobacteria > Burkholderiales > Burkholderiaceae_C > Paucibacter_A. The sequence continues at coordinate 7,246 of CANFIC010000074.1, read as the reverse complement.
GGTACCCTGAGCGTGAACAGTACTACCCTGGCGACTGCCCTCACGGGTGACCTCGGTACCATCCTCTCTACAGGCATGCTGTTCGGGACGACCAGTTCGACAACCGATCTGGTGGCCACAATCTATACCGAGAACGGCGGTGACGGCATACTCTCGGTTGGTCAAACAGGTGCAACCTCCACATTGCGCCTACTGAATGACCAACGAGTAAAATTGAATAGTCGACTTGATCAAATGCAAATCAACTATACAAAGAAATATGCGGCACTCGACGCCATGCTGACCCAGATGCAGCAAGTCAGCCGCAACCTTGCCAGTTCGCTCGACGCCTTGTCAGCGCAAACCAAGTAACCGGGACCTGACCGAATTCATGTTGCCCCGGTCATTGAATCGTTACCGTACGGTCGATAACGTCACTTCGGTGCTCGGCCGGAGTCCGATCGAGCTGATCTTGCTGGTTTATGACCGCATTGCGGATAATCTGAGCCGGGCTTCTGCTGCCATCGACGAGAGGCGAGACGATACTCTGGCTGACTCAGTCAATCAAGCGGTCGATTTGATCTCGCAGGGACTGATTGCCTCACTTGATTTCGAACGTGGTGGAGACATTGCGCAGAACCTGAGCAGCATCTACGAATATTGCCTTCGCAGATTATTGGCTGCACGTTTGCATAAAGATCCTTCAGCCATCCAAGAAATAGCTGTTTTACTCGCAGATCTGCGCCAAGCCTGGATCAATATGGCTGAGCCCGCGCAACTGCAGCCGACCTGAATTCTTGCAAAAACGGATTGTGCTGGAATGAAGTCCGGAATCATCGAATAGGTCATCTGACCAGGTTTTCCGGTAAGCGGTAAGCAAGGTCAGTTGACACGCTCATCCAGAAGCCAATCAGCGTGAACCCCCTCTGCCAAAGACGCTAGTGAATGGCGCCTGCCAAGACTGCGTTGCATAACCCAACGCGAGTGGTTGCAGTGTGGATCGGATGGGATTCAACGCTGCAGAGTGCCCGAGGTCACTCTAGTATGTTGAGCATCTCTATTTCAGGACACAACTTGCTTTTTGCCGTCGCGAAGAAGCAGCAACTCCTGCAAGGCCGAAGCTATTTCGTCAAAGACTGGATCCCAATCACCCGAGCGGTCTTGTCTGAACAGTCGATGACCTGGGTACCAGGGACTATCAGGACGATCCAACAGCCACCGCCATTCAGGAACAGATTTCAGCGCTGTCCAGGTCGGCACTCCAAGAGCTCCGGCCAAATGGGAAATCGCGGTATCGCTGGTGATGACCAGGTCCAGAGATTTCATGACTGCAGCCGAATCTAGAAAAGCATCCGCGCCGGAGTCAAACTCGTCAGGAAGTACCTCGATCGTCAAACCCTCGGGCAGCATCGCGAGTTGATCAACACCGGTATTTTTCTGCAGGCTGATGAGTCTGGCGCCCGGCAGGCAGGAAATTTTGTGAAACAAGCGGACCGGGAATGATCTGCCTAGGTCGACCCTACCCGTAGCACCCTGCCAGGCGATTCCAATCTTGAAGCCGCCGGATCCAAGATATTTGGACCATTTGGCATGCCTGTCTGCTCGAGGGGCAAGGTAAGCAGATTGTCCCGGAATCGTCATTAAATTGGTCTTGAGCGCCAAGGGCAATGACAGCAAGGGACAGTGAAAATCGAAGTCCGGCAGTGGCTGACCCCTCTCGATCAGCAACGACAGGCCCTCAAGTTCCTGCAACAATCCAATCAATGACCGCGGGACTTCGAGTAAAACCCTCGCACCCAAATCGGCAACAGACTTGACATAGCGGCAAAACTGGATCGTGTCACCCAATCCTTGTTCGCTATATAGAAGAATTTTCTTGCCATAGAGGGATTCGGAGCCGAGCCAACCCGGTTGAGTCAAATTCTCTTTTTTGAGCTTTACCGAAGTACTTTTTAATCGCCATTCATAAGCCTTGAAACCGGCTTCGAATTCACCACAAAGAAGCAATAAAGCAGCACGGCTATAATTCGCATCGACATAATCAGGTTTTATACTAATTGAAATATCGTAGCTTTCCAACGCAACTGAAAACCTCTTCAGTTCCCGTAGGGCATTGCCTCGGTTTGTATAAGCTTCGTGGTAGTCGGGCTTGAGCTTGATAGCTAAATCATAGCTAGCTACGGCCTCCTCAAACCTGCTCAGTCCTTGCAGGGAGTTGCCGCGATTTGAATAAGCCTCTGCATACTTCGAGTTGATCTTGATCGCCATGTCGTGGCAGGCGAGGGCAGCTTCAAATCGGCCCAATTCGTTCAGCGCATTGCCTCGATTGCTGTAAGCTTCAAAGTAATCGGGTTTGAGGCTGATGGCCTTGTCGCAGCATGCGACAGCGGCATCGAACTGGCCCAACTCTTTTAATGTTGCACCGAGATTTGAGTAAGCAGTAGCATAATCAGGACGTAAATTGATGGCCCGCTCGTAGCACGCCACCGCCGTCTCAAGTTGTCCTAACTCCTTGAATGCAACACCAAGGTTGCAGTGGTACATGTGATTATCTGCATTTAAGGAAATTGCTTTTGATATAAAATCTACTGCCAGACTATGGTTTTTAGACTGCAAATAAACAAGGCCGAGTAGATAAGAAGCATCAACGTTATCCGGATTTTCATGAATTATCCGTGAATAAATTGAAGCAGCAGCATCCAGGCGACCCTGCTGGTGCAACACGATGCCATCTTCCAATCGAGCCGGCGCTTCGGTCGGGCGAGAGTTGGTGGCATTCAATCGTGCAGAAGGGCTCAATTTTTTAATCATGAAAATTGCAAGCTTCGTTTCCCTGGTTCCGACATTACCATAAAAAAATCTCTATCCTCAAACTTTAATGAGCCTTTATCCGGAAGTTAACAAGCATACAGAGTTGAAAAGAACTGATATGCAGATTCGGCGTTCATGAGGAGCAGACTGTGCCAACGCATAAGATCCTGCGCCAATGTGTGGAGAAGAGGTGCCGTACTGTCGCCCATCGGAAGGAGAAGCTACGAGTGGCCGCTCGCGGTTGCGAGTTGATAGCAGGCATGCCGTGCGCATTTAAACAGAAGGCGGGCTGTTTGGGTGATTCTGTACAAAAAGTAATTTCGGCTCATCCGTATGACTTCTTGACATTTCATGGATATATCAATAGAATTGGTACCAAGAATAAATTAAATCTCGAATCGTATTTAAATAGATAATACTATATTTATGATGCATAAATCCAATCCTGGTTCAGGAAAAAAAAATACTCCTACCAAGTTGGCTTTGATAGTCAGTGAGAAATTGGGTGAAGCCGTTTCTTTGCAGAATCAAGGGCGCCTGCAAGAAGCTCGTGATATTTATGCGGAAATCCTGAAGATAGATCCGAACAACTTCAATGCGTTGAACCTTCTAGGCGTGGTGGCTGTTCACTTCAACGAATTAATACCAGCAGTTGATTTCTTTTCGCGAGCGATAAAAATAAATCCGCATAGCTCTACCTGCTACTCGAATCGTGGCGTCGCACTTAGGGCTATGAAGAATTTTGAAGCGGCCGTTGCTAGCTTAAAAATGGCGGTGAGAATAAAGCCGGATTATTTTGAAGCGCACTCCAATTTGGGCGTTGCCTTGCAGGAGCTTAAGCAGTTTGATCGCGCTGTTGCAAGTTACGATATGGCGATAAAAATAAATCCAAAATATTTTGAAGCATATTATAATCGCGGTAATGCATTGCTGGAAATGAAAAATCTGGCCGCAGCAGTTGCCAGTTATGATATGGCAATAGATATCAATCCAGGTATCGCCGAAATTTATTCCAACCGCGGCAATGCGCTCAAAGAACAGCGCAATTATTTGCAAGCATTGGACAGCTATGACAAGGCCTTGGGTTTGAAACCGGACTTCGCTGAAGCCCACTTCAACCGTGGAGTTGTTTTACAGTTGACCGGAAGGCATGCTACCGCTATATCTTGCTATGAAATGGCAATTGACATCAATCCTGCATATGCAGAAGCATATTCAAATCGTGGCAATGCGCTGCACGAACTTCGCCTGTTGGATGCTGCATTGGGAAGTTATGACAAGGCAATCGCCCTCCGCCCCAACTACGCTGAGGCATATTCAAATCGCGCCAACCTACTCAAGGAACTAGGACACCTCGACGCAGCTTTGTCCAACTACGATATGGCCATTGCAATCAGCCCGGATTATGCCGAAGCACAGTCAAACAGAAGCCTGTTGCTGCTCCTGCAAGGAAAATTCGAGTCCGGCTGGAAGGCCTATGAATGGCGCTGGAAAAATCTGGTGAATGGATATGTTCCAAGGCAATTTACGGTGCCATTATGGCTTGGAGAAGAATCAATTGAAGGCAAAATAATATTACTGCATAGTGAACAGGGTCTGGGGGACACGATACAGTTCAGCCGTTATGTCAAACTGGTTGCCGGCCTTGGCGCCAAAGTGCTGCTGGAAGTTCCAGGATGTCTGATGGGCCTGCTCGAAGGCCTTGTTGGCGTGAGCGAACTGATAGAACGTGGTGCCACGTTGCCGGAGTTCGATTTCCACTGCCCATTGCTGTCTCTGCCGCTGGCATTCAAGACTGAAGTCGATACGATCCCCAGCCCCCAAGCTTACCTTTACAGTGATGAATTGACGAACGCGCATTGGAAAGGAGTCCTTGGTACCAGAACCAAACCGCGCGTAGGTCTGGTTTGGAGTGGCAGCACAACACATAAGAACGACCATCGGCGAAGCATGATGCTGGCTGAATTGCTCGATTACCTGCCTGACTCATTCGAGTACTTCAGTCTGCAAAAGGAACTGCGTGATGCAGACCAGGACACGATTGCTACTTGCTCAAAGATCAGGCATTTTGGTCCTGAAATCGATGACTTCTCAGATACTGCGGCGCTTTGCCAAGCGATGGATCTGGTGATTACCGTGGATACCAGTGTTGCGCACCTGAGTGGTGCATTGGGTCAACAAACATGGATCCTGGTCGGATATGCACCGGACTGGCGCTGGATGCTGGATCGGAACAACAGTCCCTGGTACGGTTCAGCAAGGGTTTATCGTCAAAACAGTGAAATGACCTGGACGGTTGTCCTAGACAAAATCAGGCATGATTTGTTGAAACTGGCAGATTCCTATCGAAGTATATAAAATTTTTTTCTGGTTATTTTTTGAAATAAATTAACTAATATTTTAAGGGCATCGCAATCGATTGGCGCATCGAATTTTATTGGAAGAATTTTTTTACCGGAGCGCCTTCAATATAATTCGCCACTGAAGAATATAAATAAATTTGGAAAAATGTTGGCAGAAATTCCTTCATCATTCAATGCCAAGACCTTCCTGTGAGCGGGCATGTGCTTCATGCCAGAGCGGTGCCATACTGGTCGCCTCATAACTGGTAAAACATGGCGTCCCGAGTGTATAGTGGACGAGATTCGCAGATGAATTTTCAGGATATTCAATGGCAAGCCAGTTCCAGGAAAGTGGCAAGAATCCTATTTCATCGTCGCTCAGCCATGAAAACCGATGCAAATAGCTTCCGCTTGCCGTCGAAATGAATTCCGGGGTCAATTTCCGGTTGGCTGGATGCGCACAGTTCCATAGGATCAAACTTGACCAATTCTTTCTGGGATAGTTTTCATTTTTGTTTCCGAGGTATTTCCTGTCTGCCTTCGTTTTATAATCGTGCGGGCATACCAGAACAGCTTTGCTGTCATCCCGAAATTTCCAAAGATCAGCCAGATCTGAGTTGCAGATCATGTCTCCATCGGCAAATATTGCCCATCCTTGGTAATCCAAAAGAAATGGACTCAGAAATCTTGAATAGACGAACTGGTTGCTTGCTCCTGCATGCGTTTCTGTATATTCAGGTATGCACTTCAGCGCAAGCGGTGTAAAGCGCACCCCTTGGCTGCATTTATCAATGACGCTTTGGCAAAAAGTATGGTACGCAACGGCTTCCCGTTGGTCGAATCCTACAATTAGATCAATCATATTGATTCTGAAGTTAGTTGGTTTACAAAAAAATCAAGATCGTATTGGATAGTGTCAGCCATGCCAAGCCAATCATCACTGCTGTATTGTGTATGTAACTCTTCGATCAATTTTTTGATAATCTCTATTTTATTTTCAGGACATTTTTTTAATATTTTATCAAGTTCGTCAAAGTAATCGATCAAGCTCTGGGTATGCTCGATGGCCATTCCGCAGCGTAGTCGATCGGAAAGGCTCAAAATATCGTTTTTCATAAATGTCAATCTGTACTGATGTAGTGGGTTCCCTTGATGCAGGCACCACTGCGACTTGAATTGTAAAATCTGACTTCCGGGTGCAGGCCAATGTACTCTTCAAGTGCCATCAAATAGCCATTAAGATTTGGCATTGTCGGAATCTTCTTGCCATACCCATCGATCGCCCAATCGCTGATTTTCAATTTTTTGCTTGAGAATTTTTCCAGCGTCCTGGCATAGTTTTCGCCGTCTGGGAAGCCGAAATCCGCTCCCAGCAAGACTATTTGGGTGACGCCCATCTTTATCGCTAGATCGACTGCGCTGTGAATAACACTACCGAGACTCAATAGACTGGCTTTGGGATGTGATTTCCGCCATTTGTCATATTCTGAGAGTTCGAAGTATGTTGTATAGCGGGGGCCAGGCCATGCCTTTATGACATCGTTTGCCAATGCCGGCGAATAAACCAGTGGGACCTCGCTCATTCCTGTGTAAAAAAATTTTTCGCGCTTGTTTCTGTCAATCGATACAACGATGTCCGGCCTGATTCCGATCTGTGCTAGTGGCCGAAGGGCTGTGTCGACAGCGATTATTAGCGGTGGATTCTTTGTTCGTAGTTGTAACTGACACCATGTCAGCGTCTGGTTCAGAGTGGGTCCTGCACCGATGATAAATGCTGTGCGTCCGATGGCTGAGTCAAAAAAATCTGCAACATCACCATCAGATTCAATCAAATCGATATTTCTTGAAATCCGATTGGAAGTTTCATCCTGCATCCGTATGAATATGTCATTATTGAACTTTGCTGTTTTTTCATGCAAGAGTTTTTTTCGCAATTCATAGGCGTATTCATCTGCCAGATAAAAATCCGGCGGGCTGACGAAGTAGGGTGATTGCGGCACGGCCTCGTCGATTGCCGAACATAAAATTGTCCGTGGATCATTGAAGATATCAGTCAGGTCGATATCCGATATGACAACGCGTAGCAATCCGGTGTTCATGATTACGATCCGGAG
>CANFIC010000073.1 GCA_947446685.1 Burkholderiales bacterium | reverse complement strand
CTGACAAGACTGGGACAATCGCCGGCAAACACGAAAGAGAAAATGGCCATCCATTGGTTTCCCGGGCATATGAATTCGACCCGGAACGCAATCAACGAACGCATGAAAGCCGGGCTCGATGTGGTGATCGAGTTGCTCGACGCCCGGCTGCCCGGCTCGAGCGCCAATCCGCTGCTGGCCAAGCTGACCGAAGGCAAGCCGACGCTGAAGCTGCTCAACAAGCAGGACCTGGCCGACCCCGAACGCACCGAGATGTGGCTGGCGCATTACAACGCAATGCCCGCCACAAGGGCGATCGGCCTCGACGCCAGCATCAAGGCCCCCGCCAAGGCCTTGATTGCCGCTTGCCGCGAACTCGCACCGCTGCGCGGCGGCATGGCCAAGCCGGTGCGGGTGCTGATCTGCGGCATCCCCAATGTCGGCAAGTCGACCTTGATCAACACCATCGCGGCCCGCCGCGCCGCCAAGACTGGCGACGAACCCGGCATCACCAAGCTCGAGCAGAAGATCGTGCTCGAAAACGATTTTTACCTCTACGACACGCCCGGCATGCTCTGGCCGCGCATCTCGGTCGAGCAAAGCGGCTACAACCTGGCCGCCAGCGGCGCGATCGGCCGCAATGCTTTCGACGAGGAAGAAGTGGCGCTGGAGTTGCTGAGCTATCTGCGCCAGCATTACGCCGGCCAGGTCGAAGAACGCTACAAGCTCGGCGGCGCCGAAGTCATCAGCGGCATCAGCAAGCTCAGCGATGAAGAGTTGCTGGCAGCGATCGGGCGCAAGCGCGGCGCGATGCTCAGCGGCGGACGCGTCAATATGCAAAAAGCCGCTGAAGTGCTGGTGTACGAATACCGCACCGCCACCCTGGGCCGCATCACGCTCGAAACACCTGAAGAATTTGCCGTCTGGCAAGCTGCAGCCGAGATCGCCGAGACGCTGCGCAAGGAAAAAAAGAAGAAAAAGGGCGGCGCGACGGACCGTGAATAGCTTGATGAGGTGCGGCGAGCCAGCGCCCTACGCTTTCCTGTCGGCTAAGGCCGCGTCAGACGATCAGTGATTCGATCCCCTTCATCTCTACCATTTGAAGGAGCTTTGCGGCCGCGCCGCTTGGATGCTTGTTCGCTGTTGGGGATTCCCATTTCTGAACCGTCGACAGGCTGACATTGAGCCACGCAGCGAAAACCGATTGACTCATTTTGGCAATCACCGTTCGGATCTTCACAACCCTCTCAGGCGCATAGACCGGCGGAACCGCTCCAAGCAGTTTTGTTCGAGCCAGGTCGGATTTTGAGATCAAGCCATAGGCACTCAATTCAGCGATGGTTTCAAGCAATTCTTTGACCATTCGATCGTTTTCAACCGACTTTGGGTTCATTGCAAATCTCCAGTAAATTTCCGTCACCAATAAGTTGAGTCAGTTTTTTCGCATCAATTGCCTGCAAGCCGCGAGCGACTGTTTTGGCGAGATCCACGACCTCTTCAGAAAAGTCAGCGCCGGGTGTGTTCTTTTCTCGACCAACCAGAAAAAAGATCGCCATCGGGTGTCGTATGGCAACAAGGGTGCGGGTCGAACCGCTCTTGCCCCGGCCGTCGATCGCTACTCTTTTTTACAGACACCTCCGCCCAAATCTGCCTCATACAAGCCTTGCTGAATTTCCCAAGCTGCCAAGCAAAGCGCTTGGTCTTTCAGCAGCTTCTTCGACCACCGGGCAAAAGACTTTGTCTTGAAAACTCTTTTTGGCAGCGACTGATCCATGAGGTAACTATAGCATTTTGTGCTATAGATTGGTGGGGGTCATCTGTTTTCAGTCAGTCCGCATGCGAGCCGCCTTGGCGGCGTGGCAATCCATGTTGCCGCGTCGGCATGCCTCCTCGCAATGACGAATTCGACAGCATGGACCGCCACGGCCTACGGCCTCGCGCTGACAGGTGGGTTGGTGGCCCGATAGTCGGCATGCGCGGAGAAAGCCGCTGCCGTCAATTCGACATCCGCTCGGGCTATCCCGGCCTGCCTCGCGGCATCGGCCCAGCCGTCAACCGCGGTTGCGACTGCGTCAACGACTTGCCTGGCTTGGGCCGGCGAAAGCCCATAGAACTCCGCGGTCGACAAAACCGTCTCCAGGTTCGGGCGGTTGTCTGCATCGTCGATGTTCAACACGTGTTCCGCCTTGTCAATGTTCGGATTGACGTCGAACGCGGGTGAGAGCCGCCATCCGTTCGACCCCAGCACGAACCCGTGGTTGCGCAAATGGTCGTCCCTGTTTCCGACGGCCACGTTGAAAGCCACACGGCGGAACAACTGCTTCAGATCTTCATCCGTCTGCGCACCATCGCCCTTGGAACGCAGCCAATGCGCCAGCTCGAGGTAGCTGCTGCCTTCGCTCTGCTCCTTGCGCAGCAGGGTCAGCGCCGAGGCATAGAACCTGCGCACCCCCTTGTCACGGTCAAAACGCTGAACGCAGAAGGTGCGGAACTCGTTGTTCAGCCGGAGCAACTTCGCGGCCGGAACGTCGATGCCCGCCTGGATCGCCAAACCGTGCAGCACATATTCCCAGGCTCCCACGTCCCGGTCATCGTCACGCGCCGGAAACTTGCCAATCCAGAGGGAGCCGTCGACCTCGGTAAAGTTCGCCTTGGGACGTGCTCCCCCGAGTGATGCACCTGGCGCGACCAAAACCGCCAGCCACTTCCGCAGTGCATCCAGGTCGTCGATGCGGCGGCTGCTGAGCTGATAGGCGACCGCCTCCAGTTCCAACAAGGTGGTGACCGGTGGCGCGGCCATCGGCTCATTACCCAGGAACTCCTTGGTTCCGGCAAGGCGCAAGCGCAGTGCGCCCTGGCGCGTGAAGTCCTGCACCCCGACGAGAAAATCCCATGCATACAAGGTACGCGGCGTGCGTCGCTCGTCTTTCGCGTGCAGTGCTTCACGGCGTTTCATCAGCGTTTGCCCCCATCGGTCTGGCGATGAGTCCAGGAACACGCCGAAGTTGCCCAGTTCCGGTTTCGGGAAAAAGGGATGTTCGTCCAGCGACAGGTCGGGGTCGAGTGCGAACGCGCGCGCGTCTTTCAGCCAGGCGCCGTCATAGCGAAAGCGTACTTGCCCGCGGTCGTGCGCGAGCGTGCCCACCAGGCACGCCGGCCCCAGGTCACAATCCAGCCAGATCTCAAGCACCTTGCCTTGGCCGCTCATGACGCTTCTCCCGCTCCCACCGCTGTCGCCGGCGAAGGCTCGGAACCGGTCTTGCCGGAGGTGCGCCGCCGGCTCGGCAGCGACGGTGCGCGCTCCAACGCCAGGTCCTGCAGCTTGCGTCCGACCCTGTCGTCTGCCGCCAGCGCGTTGATATCGCCCTCCAGACCCAGCACAGCCAGCACGCGCAGGTAGGTGCCCAAGGTTGCGCCGGAGTGGCCGGTCTCCACTTTGTACAAGGATGTGCGGGAGATGCCGGAGCGCTGCGCCACCACCACCGCGCTGAGTTTGCGGCGCAACCGGGCGAGCTTGAGACGCTCCCCGAGTTGGGAAAGCAGTCGTTGTTCCTGAGGAAAGACGATGGGTGGATTGCGAGGCATTCCGCTATTATGGACAAATAAACGTTACTTTGTCCATAATGGCGAACAGTTTGACGCGTGGAGTCACCATGAATCGACATCTGCCGGGTCACCAGGCTACTCGTTGCACGCATTTATCAAGAAGACACAGCAAACCCCTGATAGCGAGTTGAAGCTCGCTCGGAAACGCGTTAAGGATGCTCTGCACAACCCCTCACGACTTGTGCTAGCTCGGCCTCGGGCGGTCTGCGGCGTTGCATTTATTGCCAATAGCACGCGCTATTGGCCGCAAAATGCGCCTTGCATCCCATCCCGACCCGCGCTGCCCATACTCGCGTTGAGTTATGTAGAGCATCCTTAAGGAGGTGCAACATGGCTGACCTGAGATACAAACCTGTTCCCCATGACCATGCAGAGTTCCTTGCGTCCGCCTGCAAGCGCCAGGGCTTCGCCGAGGAGTACGACAGTCTCCAACTCGAATACACGCTCGCGGGGCAAATGCTCAAGGCTCGCGCGAAGGCGGGCATGACTCAAGACGCCGTGGCCCAACGCATGGGTACAACAAAAAGCGCAATCTCACGTCTTGAGGCGGCAGGCCGCCACGCGCCGTCATTGGCTACTCTGAAGAAATACGCGGCGGCTGTGGGCTGAGAGCTTCAGGTCAAGCTAATTCCTCACAAGGCTACATGACGCTGAACCCTGCGCGTGAGGCTGTGCAACCCGCATGCGCTGAACTTCCGCTACCCCGAAGGGCGGTTGCGCAGTTTTTTGCTTGATGCCCGAGACTGACTCACCACACAAAAAACGATCTGGCGAATAGAAGGCGCGCTCGACTGTGTTGGGGCTGGGCGCTGAGAGGCTGAGCCTCAGCATCGTCGAGCAAGCTGGAAACTGGAGACAGCGCGGCTGGCCTAATTTGAGCCCAGCGCAAGTTCAAGCTTCGCCGCGACGGCTCAACCAGGGTTTACTTGATTTCGGGTGGATTGGTACGAATCGAATCCGCTGCATCCCTTGCCTGTTCAGCCATCCGCTTCATGTCTTCAGTGTTCCGACACCGAAGGGCCATGAATCTGGTTGCTGTTGGCGTTTCGTACAGGCAGGTCGTCTCGGCCTGCGCCTCGCCTGGCGACCGATGTCGGCCTGGCATTGGCGGCTCGTAGCTCGCGCACCCGGCAAGCAGCAGAACGGCAAAGAATGTCGTTGATGATTTCATTTGGACTCGCTCTGATTTCTATGGCTGGCTCTCTTCAGTCCTCAACCTGACTGATGGACAGCGGATCGATTGGCGCGCGTGATTCCGATGTGAAACGGCCAGATCAGTATCGCCGACAGGGTCAGGGCTGGCCGAGCTTGATCCAGCCACCCATCGGCCTGAAGAAACCTTCATTCAAACCCCGAGCCGTTCGATCTGCCCGCAACGCGGGCCACAACCGCGCCCAAAGCCGAGCAAAGATGGACAATGCCGCCGATGAATTCATTCGCCACGACCACCGCCTCCGCGCAGGCCTTGTTGCGCCGCATGTTCGACGCTGCGATCGCCAGCGCGCAGCCAGCGCTGTGCATCCCGCCGCATCTGCCTGACCCGCAGTCGATCGGCAACGGCCGCTTGATCGTCATCGGCGCCGGCAAGGCTTCAGCGGCGATGGCGCGGGCGGTCGAAGACAACTGGCCGGGCGAGTTGTCGGGGCTGGTCGTCACGCGCTATGGTTATGCCGTGGCTTGCGATCGCATCGAGATCATCGAAGCCTCCCATCCAGTGCCCGACGCGGCCAGCCTGAACGCGGCCCAGCGCATGCTGGCCCTGGTCGAAGGTTTGAGCGCTGACGATCGCGTGCTCTGCCTGATTTCGGGCGGCGGCAGCTCCTTGCTGTCCTTGCCGCTCGAGGGCCTGACCCTTGAGCACAAGCAGCAAGTCAACCGTGCGTTACTGAAGTCGGGCGCCAGCATCAGCGAGATGAATACGGTGCGCCGCCATCTCTCGGGCATCAAGGGCGGGCGCTTGGCCGCCGCCTGCCACCCGGCCAAATTGCTGACGCTGTTGATCTCGGATGTCCCGGGCGACGACCCGATCAATATCGCCTCAGGGCCGACGGTGGCCGATCCGACCAGCTGCGCCGATGCCCTGGACATCATGCGCCGCTATGCGATCGAGTTGCCCGCGCCGGTCCACGCCTTGCTCGAAAGCGGTGGCGGCGAATCGGTCAAACCGGGTGATGCCAGGCTGGCCGGCAGCAGTTGCAGCATCATCGCGACGCCCCAGATGGCACTCGAAGCGGCGGCGGCGATCGCTCGCGCGGCCGGCATCGAAGCCCATATCCTCGGCGATGCGCTGGAAGGCGAAGCGCGCGATGTCGGCCACGTGCTGGCAGGCATCGCGCTGCAGGTCGCCGGGCGCGGTCAGCCGTTCAGCCCGCCCTGCGTGCTGCTGTCGGGCGGCGAAACCACGGTCACCGTGCGCGGCACCGGGCGCGGCGGGCGCAATGTCGAATGCCTGCTGGCGATGGGTGTGGCGCTGGCGGGCCAGCCGGGTATCCACGCGCTGGCTGGAGATACCGACGGCGTCGATGGGCAGGAGGAGATCGCCGGCGCGCTATTGGCGCCTGACTCACTGGCGCGCGCCAGGGCGATCGGATTGAGCCCGTTGGACATGCTGGCCAACAACGATGGCCATGGCTTTTTCGGCGCCATCGGCGACGCCGTCATCACCGGCCCGACGCTGACCAATGTGAATGACTTCCGCGCGATCCTGATCGCCGCGCCGGATCAGCCATGAAATGCGTCCAATGCGGCGTCGAACTACCGCTCGGCACCTTGCAATGCTTGTCTTGCGGCACAAGGCAAGATGGAGCCGCGCCGATGCTTGAACCTACGGCATTGCCCGCACAGCGCAGTTCCTCACCCTTGTTCGGCCTGTTCGCCGCTTTGCTGCTCGTCTGCTTGGCTGGCCTGGGTTATTGGCATTTGACTCGGGAACCCACGGCGCCGGCCGAGATGCCCGGCAGCCCGACACAGGCGACAACCAGCGACAGTGCAAATTCGACTCGAGCCCGAGCCATTGCTGAACCCGAACATGCCAGCGCCATGCCGGCAGCCAATAAACCCTCGACGCAGGATGTTGTCCCCAATAGCCCGCTCGACCTGGCCATGAAATGCCCGACTCCCAAGGACTGCGCAATCCTGATGCTCGAGGCTGCAGAGCCGTTGCAGGCTGAAGTGATTCACGCAGGAGCGGCCAGGATCGCTGAATTCAAGAAGCCGCTACCGGGCGACAACGCGGCAGCGCGCAAGCTGAATAGTCGCGGCATGGAAAAGCTCGACACCGGCCATGTGGCCGAAGCGATCGATCTGCTGAGCAAAGCGGCGAGTGTTGACCCCCTGGACCTGGAAATCACCGCCAATTTGGGCCGGGCCATGCTGCTGGCCAACAAGTTCAACGAGGCCGGCATGCTGCTGGTCAACGCCCTGATCATCGATTCGCGCCGCCCGAAGTCGTGGATTTCGATTGCCGAATTCTTCTGCGCCAAAGGCAACCAGAACTCAGCCATCCGCTCCCTGCTGCTGGTGCATGAATTCTCGGCCGACAAGGTCGTCGCGCTGAAATTCTTCGAAGATCAAGCGCTGAAGGCCGACATGCAGGTGATGCGACCGATCTACAAGGTCGTTGCGCTGCGGGTCAAACTGGACCGGGGAAACCCGTAGCACGAGCAGCCCAGGATTCAGGACCCGCAAGAACTTGCCGGGGTCGAAGTCAGAGCAAAAGCGGCCAAGCAAGCTCGGCTACGGACTGAAAAATTGCCTTTTCTCCCATGGCGGATCGGGTTTCGCCAGCTCGCCCCGCTACAAGCATCTGGCTTGCCTGACCGGCAGCAAACATAGCAACAGGGCAGCGAGGCCCGCCTTGTCTGATGTGCAAAAAATACGAAATATCCTACAAAAGTCTTCTAATTTGTCTGGACAGCATTTTTTGATCTTGCTATTATTTGTCCGGACAACTAACCATGTCATTAACAATCCATCGGAGACAACACCATGCGTTTGATCAAGTCCTTTCTGCTTAGTGCAACCGCGCTCGCCGCCTTGCAGGTCATCGCCCAGACTGCGCCGCCAACCAATGCGGCCGCAGGCGACAAAGCCGCGGCCGCCGTTGACACGCTCGAAACGGTGATCGTCACCTCGCGTCGAACCGACGAACGCTTGATTGACGTACCGCTGTCGATCCGGGCCTTGTCGGGCAAGGATCTCGTCGAACGCGCCATCACCTCGATCACCGACCTCGCATTGTTCACCCCCGGTTTGAGCTACTCGCCTGACCTCGGTAGAGCCGCCGAGCGCCCTGTCATCCGCGGGATTTCAGCACTCCGGCCGGAAGCTCCGCAGCCGGTCTCGGTCTTTGTGGACGGGGTCTTCATGCGCGATGGGGCGCTGAGTATGGCGCTCGACGATGCACAGCGCGTCGAGGTCATCAAGGGGCCACAGTCAGCTCTGTACGGCCGCTCCACTTATGCCGGGGCAATCAACTACATCACGGTCAGACCCGGTAACGAACTGAAAGGGACCGTGGCGGTCACGATGGCCGCGGCGGAAGAACAATCAGTCTTTGGCGCCGTCAGCCTGCCACTCCTCAAGGATGTGCTGTCAGCGCGGGTCAAGTTCAAACAATACGAATACGGCGGCCAGTACACCAACACCCAGACCGGCGAAAAAATCGGCAAGGAAAGCACTTCTTCAGCAGGTCTGCAGGTTTTCTTTACGCCGTCACAGGATTTCGACGCAACGCTGACCCTGGATACATCGGGTGACCGCGATGGCATGTTTGCCGCCACTTTGCGCAACATTCCGACCCAGGCAGGCGGGGTGGTGACAAGCCAGAACGGATCGACCAACATCGCCAATGGCGCGTCTTGCGATGGCCGTACGGTCAATATCGTCGGCAACAATGCGGCCGGCAATCCCGATGCCAGCGTACCCGCGTCAGCCTCGACCGTACTCAATGGCTGGCCTTGTGGCGCCTCGGTTTTCACCGGCACCAACGTAACTCGAAACACCAAGGATCTGGCCAACTACATCAACCCGGTGACCGGAGTCTCCTATGGCGACATCGGCGGTCTGGAGCGCCAGATCAACCGTACCGCGCTGACATTGAACAAGAGTTTCGCCAGCGGCTACACCCTCACATCGCAGACGGCGATGACCAAGCAGCAGACCAATCTGGGCGCTGATCAGTCGTACAACGGCACACAGTTTGTACCTTCCTTCCTGGGCGGCTCCTCCTGGACTTCGTACGACCGCGACCGGCTGAGCTATTACTCACAGGAATTGCGCCTGAGCTCGCCCGACAAGGGACCGCTGACCTGGTTGGTCGGCGCCTTCCTGTACCACGAGGATGGCGATGGTCTGTCCGGCAACGGCGTGATTGCCAAGGATGCCACCGGCAAGGTGATCATCGCGCCGCAGGGTTTGACGCCGAAGTCTGAATCGCACAATCACAACCAGGCTTTCTTCGGCCGGCTTCAGTACGAACTGAGCAAAACAGTGCGCCTGTCGGCCGAGGGTCGTTCGAGCTCGGAGCGCGTGCAGGTCGGCGGCACGGCCTTGGGCACTGCCATCGTCACCGTGGGCACATGTACCGCCGGACAAGTCTGCTACATCAGGGGCGACAAGACCTTCAAGGACTTCTCGCCACGCTTCACCATCGACTACAAGCCCAGCAAAGACATGCTGATCTATGGACAGACGGCAAAGGGCAGCAAGACCGGCGGTTTCAACACGACCGCCGGACTGCCCGACAGCGTCTTCGCCTATGACGGAGAGAAAATCAACTCGACCGAAATCGGCTTCAAGACAGTGCTGGCTGGCGGCCGTATCGGCTTCAATATGGCAGCCTTCCGCAACGAAATCCAGGGTCTGCAGCTGTCGAACATCTCGACCGTGACAAACCCGTTCCTTGGCACGCCAGCGACAACGACCATCGTCAACAATGTGGGCAAGGCACGCACCCAGGGCCTTGAGTTCGACCTGTCGATGCGCGCCACCGATTGGCTGACGATGAATGCCAATTACGCCTACACCGATGCCAAAGTGATCGACGGTACCGAGATCACCAACGGCACGGTCTTCGGTGGCAATCGCTCAGCCACCGGATTCATCCTGCCGCGCACGCCAAAGCATTCGGCCGCAGGTTCTGCAGCGGTCGAGTTGCCGGTCGGAAGCAGCGGCATGAAAGCCTTCGGGCGCATGGATGTGGTGTTTCAGTCACGCCGTTACGCCGAAATCCAGAACATGATCTGGGCCGACCCCTTCACCCATGTCAACCTGAGTGGCGGTGTTCGCGGCAAGAACTGGCGCGCCACCCTGTGGGTCAAGAACGCAACCAACGACGACACTTCGCTGAATGGTTTCCGTTACCTTGATCCGTCGACATATCGCCGTTCGGCGGTCGATTTCCTGCCGCGTCTGCGTCAGTTCGGTGCGACGGTCAATTACGACTTCTAAGCCCTTCCAGCTGGCGCCAGCCGGTGAGCTGCAAAACGGGGTTGGCGCTAGCTGGCCACCCCAGAAAAAAAGCTCAGGATCAAGGGTAACTCCTGCGATCCTGGGCTTTTTGAAAATTCAGTGACGACTTTTTGCAAAGGCCTGCCCGACAGGCTGTCAGACTAAGTCGCCGGCAATCCCTTTGTCACTCCAGCCGAATAAGGGCAGGCTTGGGAAGCAGGTCGATCTGACGATCGGATCAGCAAAATTCGCTCCACCAGGGCAAGACAGCGAGTCTTGCCAGACTGCACGGAAAAGGAACGCAGATGGATATTGTCAAGCGCACGACCCTGATGGTGCGGGATGTAGAGGCCGCCGCAAATTGGTATGCCAGCGTTTTCGGCATGACGCGCTGGATGGATGTGCCGTTCACGCTGTCGGGCCAGATGCTCGCTGTCGGAAGCAAAGGCGACCAGACCAGGCTGGTGATCATGAAGGCCGAGCACGATGTCGTCGGCATGATCGGCTTGCTCGAATGGCTGGAGCCGAAACAAGAGGCACCGGTCGAAATCCCGAAGCGCGTCGCCTTTGGCTCGCCAATTTTCGTGGTCGCCGCGCAGGATTGCGTTGCCACCACCGAGCGCGCAACCGCTGCGGGATCTCATGTGTATTGCCAACCGCATCCCTGGACGGTCAACGGCGCCAATGGGCAGCCCAAGCAGATGATCGGCGCCAGCTTCTTTGATCTGGATGGCTATTTTTATGAAGTCAACCAGGCGGTCGGATGAGCAGTCTTGCGGCATTTGACGCTTTCGCCGTTGGCAAAGCGATCCACGACGAGAGCAACTTCCAATGGTGCGTGACGCGCCAACCGGCAGGCGAGCTCAGCCCCGATGACTTCGAATGGCGCGAGCGGCCGATACCCGAACCCGGCCCTGGTGAAGTGCTGCTGAAGACACATTACCTGGGCCTGGCCCCGGTCATGCGGATGTATATGCAGGGCACCGGTGCGGCCGGCGAAGCGGTGCTGCGTCCGGGCGACGTGATCCATGGCCGGGGCGTGGCGCAGATCATCCGTTCGCGCCATCCCGACTGGCGCGAGGGCGAGATGGTGCAAGGCCAGATCGGCTGGCAGACCTACAAGGTCTCGGCAATGACCGCCGCCGAGAAGATGTTCCGGGTGCCCAAGCAAGGTCTGCCTGCGCTGTATGCCTGCAAGACGCTGGGAATGACCGGGCTTTCGGCCCACGCAGGGCTGTTTGCCTGCGGCGAACCCAGGCGCGGCGACAAATTCGTGCTTTCCGGTGCTGCAGGTGGCGTCGGCTCCATCGTCAGCCAACTGGCCGCCAATGTCGCCGGCTGCGAGGTGATCGGCATCGCCGGCGGCGCCGAGAAATGCTCGATCATTCTGGAACAAGGTTGCACTGCAGCGATCGACTACAAGTCGGATGTGCTGGCCCAGCGGCTGGCCGAACTATGCCCTCAGGGCATCGATTGCTATTTCGACAATGTAGGCGGCCAGACTCTTTCGACCGTGCTCGAGAATCTGGCGCTGCGGGCGCGCATTGTCCTTTGCGGGTCGATCTCCGAGTACACGCTTGACCAGCCATTTGCGCTCAGCAACTACATCCGGCTTCGCAACAAGGACGCCAGGATGCAAGGCTTCTTTGTCTATAACCACATCACCCGCTGGGAGTCGGTGATGGACGAATTGGCGAGCTGGATTCTGGATGGGAAATTAATACCTAAGAACGATGTGACCCGAGGCTTCGAAATGATGCCCAAAGCGCTGGCAAGGATGTATGCCGGACTCAATCGTGGCGCAGCCATCTGCGATGTCCGGGGCGAACCGGAATCATGGTCATGAGCGGCCTGCGCTTTCAACGCGCCAACTACATGGTGCGCGATCTCGACCTTGCGTTGAGCTTCTATCGCGATGTCCTCGGCTTCGAGGTCACTTTTACGCTACCACCCAACCCCGCCAGCTATTCCTACCCGGTTTTCGAGATACCGCGAACGGCCAGCATGCGGTTCTGCGTGCTCTCCACCAGCAGCCAGCCGCGCGTGCTGGCCTTGACCGAGCTCTCAGGCATCGAACTGGCACCATTACCGCATCCGCGCCGCCATGCCGTCGTGCTCGAAGTCGATGATCCCGACGCAGTGATGGCCGGCGCGCGTGCGCTGGGTCTGCAGGTCTACGCCGAAGAGCTGCTGAAAACCCATGATGGCCGACTGGGCCGCGAAATCGGCATCGTCGACTTTGATGACAACCTTGTCGTCATCTACAAGATCACCGGAGTTTCCCAATGACACAGCAGACAGAACAGACTGAACAGCCTTGGCCCCAATCCCGCGCCGCCTGGTCGATGGTGGTGCTGCTGACCATCGCCTATGTGTTTTCATTCGTCGACCGGGGCATCCTGGGCTTGTTGATCGAACCGATCAAGGCCGATCTCCATCTGAAGGACGAAGACCTCGGCTATCTGATCGGGCCTGCGTTCGCACTTTTCTATGCAACCATGGGCCTGCCGCTGGGCTGGCTGGCCGATCGCCGTCGCCGCACCTGGATCGTCGCGGCCGGCATCGCGCTCTGGTCTGCGGCCACGGCAGCCTCAGGGCTGGCGCGCGGTTTCTGGCATCTGTTCCTGGCGCGCATGGGCGTCGGCGTCGGTGAGGCCACACTCAGTCCCTGCGCGATGTCGATGATCGGCGACAGCTTTCCGCCCGAGCGCCGCGGCAAGCCGGTGGCAGTCTATTCAGCCGCCCTGTCGCTGGGCTCAGGCATCGCTTCTCTGATCGGGGCCATCGTGCTGACCTGGGCCAAGACGTCCGAAGGCATCGATCTGCCACTGCTCGGTGCGGTCAAACCCTGGCAATTCGCTTTTCTGGTCGTCGGCCTGCCCGGCATTCTGCTGTCGATCGCCTTCCTGTTCGTTCCCGAACCCGCACGCCGCTCAGTCGAAACCCGCACGGCGCCGGTGGCAGGCGGATTTTCAGGTGGAATGGGCCATGT
>CANFIC010000072.1 GCA_947446685.1 Burkholderiales bacterium | reverse complement strand
CTTGATGAAACAAGCCCAGGCCATGCAGGACAACCTGAAAAAAGCCCAGGATGAACTCGCGTTCGTCGAGGTTGAAGGCCAATCGGGTGCCGGTCTGGTGAAGGTCCTGATGACCTGCAAGAACAATGTCAAACGCGTCACCATCGACCCGAGCTTGCTCGCCGACGACAAGGACATGCTGGAAGACCTGGTGGCTGCAGCATTCAACGATGCGGTGCGCCGGGCTGAAGAAATCAGCCAGCAGAAGATGGGTAAATTGACCGCCGGCATGCCGATGCCTCCCGGCATGAAGTTCCCGTTCTGAGTGGCGGCACTTGAAAGTCTGATCGATGCGCTGCGGCATCTGCCCGGAGTCGGGCAGAAGTCGGCGCAGCGCATGGCCTACCACCTGCTGCAGCATGACCGCGACAGCGCGCGGCGCTTGGCGCTGGCGCTGCAAGCAGCGGCCGATGGCATCGGCCATTGCCAGCGCTGCCATACCTTCAGCGAAGCGCCGATCTGCCCGATCTGCGCCGATAGCGGACGTGATGCGCGACTGCTCTGTGTGGTGGAAACGCCGGCAGATCAGGCCGCGCTTGAACGCACTGCTTCCTACCGTGGTTATTATTTCGTGCTGATGGGTCGGGTGAGTCCGCTGGATGCAGTCGGAGTCGGCTCAATCGGTGTGGCTGAATTGCTGCTGCGTGCTGCCGAAACTGAGGTGGAAGAAGTGATTCTGGCCACCAGCTTCACCGCCGAGGGCGAAGCCACCGCGCATGTGCTGGCCGAAGGTCTGCGCAGTCGCGGGGTACGGTCGACCCGCCTGGCGCGCGGCGTGCCGGTAGGCAGCGAACTTGAATTCGTCGACCTTGGCACGATTGCTCATGCCTTGTTCGACCGGCGTTGAAACCTTTCCAAAACCTAGGGTAAATGATGAACACCGCTTACTTTTGCATCCTCGTCGCCAGCATGCTGCCCGTCATCTGTGCCGGTCTGGCGAAGTCGCGTGCCTTCGGCAAGCCAAGGCACAAGGGCGGCTATGACAACCATGATCCACGCGCCTGGCTGGCGCGGCAAGGTGGCTGGCAGGCGCGTGCCAATGCCGCGCAGCAGAACGGTTTCGAGGCCTTGCCCTTGTTCATTGCCGGTGTCCTGGTGGCCCAGCAACTGCACGCGCCGCAAGCTCGCATCGATGGGTTGGCGCTGGGCTTCATCGTCGCTCGCCTAGCTTATTGCGCCGCTTATCTGGCTGATTACGCGGCGCTGCGCAGCTTGTTCTGGCTGGCCGGCATCGCCATCAGCATGGCCTTGTTTTTCAGCAACTGATCAGCGTTCAGCCAGTTGACGGGCTGCCAGCTTCGGCGCTGCTGCAGTCTTCACCTCTTGTGCTGCTGTGGCGCTGCGGCCTGGCTTGGCGGTCTTGGCTGGCGCTTTGGCGACGCGTTTCGCGGCATCGCCAGCCACATAGACCTGTACCATCGTGCCGGGCTTGAAGCTGGCTTTGGGGCCGACCTTGTTCCATTGTGCGATCAAGGCTGGTTTCACATGGTAGCGGGCGGCCACAGTCGCCACCGTTTCGGCGGCACCCGCCTTGTGGTTGATGCGCTGCAGCGTCGGTGTCGGCGGTACCTCGGGTGACAAGCTCATGCTGGCGTAATCGGCCAAATGGCTGGATACGTCTTCCTGCCGGTTAGCCGACCTCGAAACCAGCAAGGTTGACCCTTGCTTGACCAGCATGCGCGGTGGAATCTTGTTGATGTCGCGCAGCGCGACGTCTCCCATACCGACCATCTTCGCGGCTTCAGCGGCCTTCATTGTCTTGGGCACGACCCAGGCGGTCCAACTGGCCAATTGGCCTTGATGCGCGGCCAGGTTGCTGGCGAATGCACTCGCATTGTCATAGGGCAGCAGCACCTGGGTTGTGCTGGCGGCAAGGATGACCGGCTTGTTCATCTGCGGGTTGAACTGCTTGAACAACTCCGGCGTCACGCCAGCCAGTCGGGCTGCCACGTCGACGTCCATATCGCGGTCAATATTGACGCTCAGAAAATACGGATGGTTGGCTAGATCCGGCAGAGAAACGGCGAATTTCTGCGGTGACTGGATGATGTTCTTGATCGCCTGCAGCTTCGGGACGTAGTAGCGCGTCTCGTCGGGCATCTTCAGGCTCTCATAATCAGTCGGCAGGCCGGCGCGCTGGTTGCGATCGATGGCTTTCTGGACATTGCCCTGGCCCCAGTTATAGGCGGCCAAAGCCAGATGCCAGTCACCGAACTTTTCGTGCAAGCGGGCCAGGTAATCGAGCGCTGCACGGGTCGATGCCAGCACATCGCGGCGGTCGTCGCGGAAGATGTTCTGCTTCAGATCGAAATCACGCCCGGTTGCAGGCACGAATTGCCACATGCCGGAAGCCTTGGCTGTCGACAAGGCCTGCGGATTGAAAGCACTCTCAATGAAAGGCAGCAGCGCCATTTCGGTGGGCATACCGCGTTTTTCAACTTCCTCGACGATGTGAAACAGGTACAGGCTGCCGCGCTCGGTCATTCGCTGCACATAGTCGGGCCGGCTGCCATACCAGCCTTCGGCCTTGCGGACCCAGTCGTTTTCCAACTCGGGCATGGAAAAACCTGCTCGCAGGCGCGCCCACAGGTCGGCTTTGGCCTTCACCTCGGTCAAATCAAGCTTGAAGCCGGGGCGCAAGCTGTCCTCCAGCAGGGCCTGCTCCTTGGCGCCGAAGACGGGTGCCCGAGTCGGTTTTGGGGCAACGATGCTGACCGTCTCGCCCAGTTCGCGGGGCAGGACATTGCGCTCACTCGGAATGCTTTGCTGCGGTGCCACGGTGCTGGCACAGGCGCCCAACAAGCCAAGCAGCAGAATCAGGCTGAAACGCTTGAAATGGAAAGTTTTGCCATATCTGGCGCCTTGGCGCTGATCGATTGTCATCATCTGAAGTCGTTCTTCCATTGCCGCAAGGTGGCGAAAACCGCGACGGGGTCACTGTCGGCGGCAAGTGGTTCGGTTGGATTCAGCGTCGCTGCGCGGGCTGTTGCCGCTGCCACGATGTCGGGCTCGGTACAGCGCAGGAAAGGATTGACCTGCAATTCGGTGGCCAGCGTCGAAGGCAGCGTCGGCAGTCCTTGGGCGCGTTGCGCTTCGCACCAGGCAACATAGCGGGTCAATGCCGGACCGGCTGGCGCAATCGCTTGGGCAAAGCGCAGATTTGACAGCGTGTACTCATGGGCGCAGCAAACCCGGGTGTTGCCGGGAAGTTTGGCCAGTCTTTGCAGCGAGGTGTGCATCTGCGCGGGCGTGCCTTCGAACAAACGCCCGCAGCCGGCTGAAAACAGGGTGTCGCCGCAAAACAGGATCGGCGCCTTGCCATCATCGCAATCGGCCAGAAAGAAAGCGATATGGCCGCTGGTGTGGCCGGGTACATCGATGACCGAGAAGTCGAGGCCCAGCAGCGTGAGTGACTCGCCGGCATGCACCGATACGCAAGGCTGCGGAATCTGCTCGCGTGCTGGCCCGTAAACCTTGCCGACAAGCAAGTGGCGCAAGTCGGCGATACCGCCGACATGGTCGCCATGATGATGGGTCACTAGAATGGCTGCAAGGCGCAAGGAATGCGCCTTCAGGGCTGCAATCACCGGGGCTGCATCACCTGGGTCGACCACAATGGCGTCCACGCCGTCGTGCAGCATCCAGATGTAGTTGTCGGTAAAGGCGGCGATTGAGATCAGTTCCATGCCAGAGTGATGCAGCGATTGCCTTGATACAAAAAACATCAATTATAGAGTTGGCTGCGTGGCTTCAAACGCCGCCCGGCCGCTATCTGCTGGCCTTGGAGCAGCAGCAGTTGGACGCTGCGGTCGTGGATCTGTTCGGTTTCCATGCGCTGCAACTGGGACTGCCTGAACTGGCAGGTTTGGGTGCCAATCGCATGTCACATCGCTGGCTCGCGCTCGACTGCCTTGAGCCGCAACAAACGGGGGTCAGCTTGCACTGCGAATTCGACGCCTTGCCATTCGAGAGCAATAGCCTCGACCTGGTCTTGTTGCCGCATACGCTGGAGCTGTCGCGCGATCCACATCAGACCCTGCGCGAAGTCGAGCGTGTCTTGCGGGCAGAAGGGCGGCTGGTGATTCTCGGACTCAACCCGGCCAGTCTGTGGGGGCTCCGCCAGACGCTGGGGCGTTTGTTGCCGGGAGGAAAGGCTGGGCAATTCCTGCCGCATGCCGGTGACCTGATCGCTTATTGGCGCTTGCGCGATTGGCTGGGTTTGCTCAACTTCGAAGTCGATAGCGCCCATTTCGGCGGTTACAGTCCACCGTTGCTAAATGCCGCCTGGCTTGAGCGCTGCGGCTGGCTGGAACGCATCGGGCAGCGCTGGTGGCCTGTGCTCGGCGCGTTTTATGCCATCAAGGCGGTCAAGCGCGTGCATGGCATGCGCCTGCTCGGTCTCGAGCGCAAGCGACAACGCAATCCGAAGGCCGCCACAGCGGCGGCCATGGTTCACCATCATCAGAATCAAATAGACCCATGACACAAGCGATGTCGAGCGCCGCCGCGCCCCATGCCCTGGGCAAGTTGCCCAAGCCTGAAGTCACCATCTATACCGATGGGGCTTGCAAGGGCAATCCGGGTCGGGGCGGTTGGGGTGCCTGGTTGAGTTCAGGCGGGCATGACAAGGAACTGTTCGGTGGTGAAGTCGACACCACCAACAACCGCATGGAGTTGACGGCGGTGATCGAGGCACTGGTTTCGCTCAAGCGCAGTTGCCGGATCACCATCTATACCGACAGCGAATATGTGCGCAAGGGCATGACCGAATGGATCATCAATTGGCAGCGCCGCGGCTGGAAAACTGCAGACAACAAGCCGGTCAAGAATGCCGATCTCTGGCAACGCCTGGACGCGCTGCGCAAGCTGCATGAGGTCGAATGGTGCTGGGTCAAGGGTCATTCCGGCGACCCCGGCAACGAACGCGCCGATGCCCTGGCCAATCGGGGTGTCGCCATGGCAGTGCGTTAATTTCGGCATTGGCCGGACCATGCTACCTTCGGCCTTATGAACAAGATGCCCATTGATATGCCTGAAGAACCCGAAGACCCAACGATCCAGCAGGATCGGCTTTGGCGCGATGAGCGCTGGACCGCCTGTGTCATCAAGAACGAGGATGACGAAGGTTGGGCAGTGTCGATGACGCTGGCCGGGGAGGCCGAACCTGCCTTGGTCGGACCCTGGACGATGGGCCGCGACAAGAAAAACCCGAAACCGCTGTCGGCGCCGGCCTTTCACACCCTGGTGAAAACTGCGTCCGAAGTGCTGCGCCGGCATGAGCAGCAGTTGCATGCCCAACTGCACAAGCGCTTGAAAGTCGATGCCGCCGATGGCAGCAGGATCCAGGTGCAACTCGATATCACGCCAGACGATGACAATCCCTTTGCCACGCTGAGCGCGCTGGATCAGTCGGGTTTGCAGCTTGCTGAGGTGCGTGTATCAGCCGCCTTCAAATTGAATGAGAGCAGTGCCTTGGCCTGGGTGGCGGCAGGATTCGAGCGTCCCGGCTGAGTTCAGCGCGGCAGCGAGCTCCGACCGTCGCTGGCGGCTTCGGCGGCATTTTTCAGGTCGGCGCGGCGTGCCCCGGTGAAACGCTTGGCCCAATAAGCATCGCGCATGTCTTCGACGCGCACCGCGCTGCCGGTCCGCGGTGCATGGATGAACTTGCCTTCGCCGACATAGATGCCGACATGCGAAAAAGTCCTGCGCATGGTGTTGAAGAACACCAGGTCGCCAGGCTTGAGCTCTTCCTGCTTGATGGGCAGCAAGCTTGACAGCTTGGCTTGTTCGTCGGCGCGGCGCGGCAACACCATGCCGACGCTCATC
Source organism: Burkholderiales bacterium (assembly GCA_947446685.1). Taxonomy (GTDB): domain Bacteria; phylum Pseudomonadota; class Gammaproteobacteria; order Burkholderiales; family Burkholderiaceae_C; genus Paucibacter_A. The sequence goes on along the minus strand of CANFIC010000072.1, from coordinate 7,245 downwards.
TCGAAAATATGGCGGGTGAACCCGCTGCAATCGAATCCGCTCTCGGCGTTGTTACCGCCCCGCGTGTAGCGCACGCCGAGGAAATTCATCGAAGACAGGACCAGATCGGACGCCGTGTCACGCATCTGGTTCAGCAGACTGTTCGGGTCACCAGGGGTCAGCAGCCCGCGTTCCTGCAGGAAGCGACTGACCGGATCCGTGGCGGTCGCAGCCGTTGCCGTGATCGCGTTCAATAGATTGGCTGCCGGTTGCGTCATCCCGCCTGCGCTTTGCAGCAAGCTTTGTCCATAGGCTCCGGTCACCATGCCGGCAGGCATCGTCGGCAACTGCTGGGCTTGTGCGGTGATGGCCAAGCCCAGGCATAAACCGGCCAGCCATGGGCTGAGTCGGCAGGCGCTTGGGCTTGGATAGGCGTCGAACATTTTGCGTCGGCGCTCAGGCAGCAGTTGTTGCAGGGATCACGGACATTGGCAGGAATTGAGCCTTGCTGTGCAGGGAGTCTGCGGCAAGGCTGGTTGATGGTTGCAGTCGGGCTGGAGGCCTGAGCGCTTGAACCGGGATTGGAACATAAATTGAGGAAAAGTTCCCGTCAGCGGTTCCAGGTAATTTCCTGCTGCGTCAAGCTTTTTATTATTTTTTGAGCATTTGACGCGATTTTTGTCGTTATTTGACAAGTTTCCGGCTCTTCCCGGCTTTTTCAACGCTTCCAGTCACTGTCGATGAAGTGCAGGACGCTGTCTTCGTGGTGCGGGCCGATGACCAGTTGGGCTTCCTGCTTGACTGCGTCGATCGCGTTTTCGACCGCGATGCCGCGGTGCGCAGCGCGCAGCATCTTGACATCGTTGACATGGTCGCCGAAGACCACGATCTCGCGCCCGCTCAGTCCATAACGTTGCGCCAGGGTCTGGATCGCCTGATCCTTGGTGGCGCGGCGATCATGCACGCTCAGCCAGGGCCAGCCGGGCAGGTAGAGATCGTCGGCCAGATGGGTTTCAACCGCATCGCCACAGAGCGCTTCGATCGCAGCCTGCAAGGCCTGCAGCGGTGCCTCATGGTCGATCACGACAAAGGTCACGGCTGGGTTGTGCAACTCGTCCTGCAAACGTCTGGCATGGCGCAGGCGCGGGTCGGCCTGGCGTCGGCGATCGTCGATAAAGCGCTGCTGGCCCGGGTTTTCTGCTGTCTGGTAGAAGAGCTGGTCGCCCTTTGGCCCATGGGTCGAAAAAAACGGCATGAAGCCTTGCTGGCGGATCAAGGCAAAAATCGACTGGCTCAGCGCTGGATCCATTGCATGGACCAGCTCATGCCGGCCGCTGACCATCTCGCTGATATAAGCGCCATTCGACGAAATCACCGGCAACTGCAGTGGCAGCCCTTCGAGGATCTGGCGGACCGAGCTGACATGCCGCGCCGTTGCAATGGTGAAGGTCAGCCCGGCATCGAGCAAGCGTGTCAAGCCATGGCGGGTGATATCAGATAGTCTGGCATTGCGGTCGAGCAGCGTGCCGTCGAGGTCGGAGACATACAGGCTCACAGCACCTCGGAAGCAAAATCCGCCAGACGCGAGCGCTCGCCGCGCGCCAGCGTCACATGGCCGCTGTGCGCCCAACCCTTGAAGCGGTCGACCGCATAGGTCAGCCCCGAGCTGCCTTCGGTCAGGTAGGGCGTATCGATCTGCGCGAGGTTGCCCAGACAGACGATCTTGGTGCCGGGTCCGGCGCGGGTGATCAAGGTCTTCATCTGTTTGGGCGTCAAGTTCTGCGCCTCGTCGATGATCACGTACTTGTTCAAGAAGGTGCGGCCGCGCATGAAGTTCATGCTCTTGATCTTGATCTTGCTGCGCACCAGGTCATTGGTCGCGGCACGTCCCCATTCGCCGGCGGCGCTGTCGCCGCGCGCCAGCACTTCAAGGTTGTCGTCCAGTGCACCCATCCAGGGGCTCATCTTCTCTTCCTCGGTGCCGGGCAGGAAGCCGATGTCCTCGCCCACCGGCACGGTGACGCGAGTGACAATGATCTCCGAATAGCGGCGCTCGTCGAGCACCTGCGAGAGTCCTGCGGCCAGCGTCATCAGCGTCTTGCCGGTGCCGGCATTGCCGGTCAGCGTGACGAAATCGCACTCCGGATCCATCAGCAAGTTGAGCGCGAAATTCTGCTCGCGGTTGCGGGCCGTGACGCCCCAGACCGAAGCCTTCTGGTTGCCATGGTCCTTCAAGGTGCGAAGGACGGCAGTTTTTCCGGTGATTTCCAGCACCTTGGCATAAAGCGCTGCGGCGCCGGGGGCCTCCAGATAGACCAGTTCATTGACCAGCAACTGCGGAACCAGCGGGCCGCTGATGCGGTAATAAGTGATGCCGCCCTGGCTCCAGCTCTCCATCGTCTTGCCATGACGCTCCCAGAAATCGGCCGGCAAGGCCTGCACGCCGGTGTAGAGCAGGTCGCTGTCTTCCAGCACCTTGTCGTTGCGGTAATCCTCGGTTGGTAGGCCCAGGGCGCGGGCCTTGATGCGCATATTGATGTCCTTGGACACCAGCACCACTTCGCGGCCAGGCAGCTTCAGCTTCAAGGCCTGGACGACAGCCAGAATCTGGTTGTCGGCCTTGCCTTGCGGCAGACCGGCGGGCAAGGGCGCATCGATCAGCTCGGTCTGGAAGAACAACTTGCCGCCGGCTTCGCGGTGACCGGTATGGTCGAGTGGCAGGCCCTTGGCCATTTCCGTGATGCTGCTGGTCTTCAAGCTGGCGGCGAGCGAGTCGAGCTCGCGGCTGACCTGGCGCACATTGCGCGAGACTTCGGTCATGCCCTTCTTGTGCCCGTCGAGCTCTTCGAGCGTGATCATCGGCAGATAGATGTCATGTTCCTCGAAACGGAACAAGCTCATCGGGTCATGCATCAGGACATTGGTGTCGAGCACGAACAGCTTCGGTAGGGCGTTGACATCTTTCTTGCCCTGAGTTGCTGCCAGCGGTTTGGGTTTGTTGGCCTTGACCGGCTTGAGCGGCATGAAAGGCTTTGTCGGCGGTAAGTCCCTGGTCATAGGCAAGCTGGCGACAGGCGCCAAACTACGCGCAGGCAATTCAGGGCGGGGCTCGATCGCCGGGGCCGAGGCAATCTTTGGCATCGCCGCAGGCGGGCTGACTGCCAAGGGGGCTGCATAGGCGGTGGATTCGAGCTGGCTGGCGCGTTTGGTCGGTGGCTTGGGCAATGGCATAGGAGGGTTCAATGTGCACAACAGCGGCCTGGTGGCCTGGAGATCGGACCTGAAAACGCAAAAAGCCGCACAGCGCCTGTACGGCTTTTTGGCTCAACCCGGGATATTTGCAAAGTTTGAATTTTGGCTTGGTGGCGCTCGGGCATGAGCTCATTATGCACAAAGCAAGGTGACGGTCGAGCCGAGCCGCAATGGCGTAAGAGGGACTGGCATGAAAAAGCCGGCCTGGATTGCTCCCGGGCCGGCTCGGCAACCGCATCAGCAGGTCCGGTCAGGCAGCTTCCTTGTTCAGTGCCTTGACTTCATCGAGCACTTCGTCGACATGACCGGCAACTTTGATGCCGCGCCATTCAGCCCGCAATACACCCTGGGCATCGATCAGGAAAGTCGAACGCTCGATTCCCTTGACCTTCTTGCCGTACATGATCTTGTTCTTGACCACGCCGAACATATGGCAGAGCTTTTCTTCAGTGTCGGCAATCAGTTCGAACGGCAACTCGAGGTTCAGCTTGAACTTTTCATGCGAAGCCATGTTGTCGCGTGAGACACCCATCACCACTGCTCCGGCATCGATGAAATCCTGATGCCGGTCACGGAACTGCATCGCTTCGGTTGTGCAACCCGGTGTGTTGTCCTTCGGATAGAAGTACAGTATCAACACCTGACCGAGATAGGTCTGCGGCGTGAACTTCACTCCACCGGTAGCAAGGGCTTCGATGTCCGGCAGATGTTTATTGAGCGCTGGCGTCATGTGGCGTTAGAGGTGGAGCGCCCGTTCGAGCATAGCCGACAATTATACGTTGATCCGGAATCGCCTTGCTCCGGGCTTCTCGGGATTGCAATCTGCGGCCAGTTGGTCCAGTTCAGCCAAGCCCTGCGTCGCGATCAGGTCTCGATCAGCAAGGCCGCCAGCACCGCCCGACCTTCGCTGCTCAGCACCGTGTAAGTGCGGCAGGCTGCGGCCAGGTTCATCGTCTCGACGCCGATGCGCGCCTCGATCAACCGCCGATAAAGCAGCGGCTTGGCGAAGCGGATCCGGCTGCCGCTGCCGAAAATCACCAGTTCGGGCTTGAGCAGCAAAATCTGCTCGAAATGGTCAGCGCTCAAATCCTCGAAGCGCTGCAAGTCCCAGGCTTGCAAGGCGCCGCGCCAGGGGACGAGCAGACTGCTGCTGTGCTGGACGCCATTGACCCAGACGCTTTTCTCATCGTGGCGTGAAATGCTGTTGCCGCCTTGCGGCTCGTCGAGTAGAAACTTCATCGCTTGCTTGCCTGTGGCTATGCCTGGTTTCAAAGGCTGGAAGGCCTGACGCTGATGCTGCGCCAGCGATGCCTGCCCAGCCTGTGCTTAAATTGTATGTTTTGCGGCCCCTGATCGGCCGCATCGCGACCCGAAGATCGAGGAGTTCATGTCTTGAAGCCCATCGCCAAATCCAGCAAGCTGGCCAATGTCTGCTACGACATCCGCGGCCCCGTCATGGACAAGGCGCGCCAGATGGAAGAAGAGGGCCAGAAAATCATCAAGCTGAACATCGGCAATATCGCCGCTTTCGGCTTGGAGCCTCCCGACGAAATCGTCCAGGACATGATACGCAATCTGCCTGCAGCCGCGGGCTATACCGATTCGAAGGGCTTGTTCGCGCCGCGCAAGGCCGTTGTCCATTACAGCCAGGAAAAGAAGGTTGCCGGCGTCACCGTCGATGATGTCTACCTGGGCAACGGCGCTTCCGAGTTGATTGTGATGGCGCTCAATGCCTTGCTCGACGACGGCGACGAAGTGCTGCTGCCGGCGCCTGATTACCCGCTCTATACCGCCGCCGTGGCGCTGTCGGGCGGCAAGCCGGTGCATTACATCTGTGACGAGCAGAGCGACTGGATGCCGGACATTGCCGACATCAAGTCCAAGATCACGCCGAACACGCGGGCCATCGTTGTCATCAATCCGAACAATCCGACCGGCGCGCTTTATCCGGAAAGCCTGTTGCAGGAAATCATCGAGATCGCACGTCAGCACCAGCTGATCATCATGGCCGATGAAATCTATGACAAGACGCTTTATGACGGCAATGTCCACACCAGCATCGCGTCGCTGGCTGATGATGTGTTTTGCCTGACCTTCAACGGCCTGTCGAAGAATTACCGCGCCTGTGGCTATCGTGCCGGCTGGATGGTGGTGTCGGGCGAGAAACGCCATGCCCAGGACTACATCACCGGCCTGAACATGCTGGCTTCGATGCGCTTGTGCGCCAACACCCCGGGTCAATTGGCGATCCAGACCGCTTTGGGCGGCTATCAAAGCATCAAGGACCTGGTGGCGCCGAGCGGGCGCTTGTGCCGTCAGCGCGACCTCGCTTTTGATCTGCTGAGCCAGATTCCCGGTGTCAGCGTGGTCAAGCCCAAGGCTGCGCTTTACATGTTTCCTCGGCTCGATCCGAAGATGTATCCGATCGCTGACGATCAGCAGTTCGCTTATGAACTGCTGGCCGAGGAGAAGGTGCTGATCGTGCAGGGTACAGGGTTCAACTGGACTGCTCCCGACCATTTCAGGCTGGTCTTTCTGCCCAATTCCGATGATCTCAAAGAGGCGATCGGGCGGATCGAGCGCTTTCTTTCTCAATATCGCAAGCGGGCAGGGCGCTGACCCTGGCCATTTCCAACCGTAGAAGACTCCTCATGAAACCGATCAAAGTTGGCCTGCTGGGCATTGGCACAGTGGGCAGCGGCACCTTCAATGTGCTCCGCCGCAATCAGGAAGAAATTCGTGGCCGTGCCGGCCGTGGCATTGAAATCGCAATGGTCGCCGACCTCGACGTTGAGCGCGCGCGCGGCATCGTCGGCGATGGCGTCAATGTCGTCAGCGATGCGCGGCTGGTCATCGCCAACCCCGAAATCGACATCGTGGTCGAGTTGATCGGTGGCTACGGCATTGCGCGTGCCCTGGTGCTCGAAGCGATCGCCGCGGGCAAGCATGTGGTGACCGCCAACAAGGCCTTGCTGGCCTTGCATGGCACCGAGATCTTTGCCGCAGCACGCGCCAAGGGTGTGGTCGTGGCCTTCGAGGCTGCCGTCGCAGGAGGCATCCCGATCATCAAGGCGCTGCGCGAAGGCTTGACCGCCAACCGCATCGAATGGATCGCCGGCATCATCAACGGTACGACCAATTTCATCCTGTCCGAGATGCGCAGCAAGGGCCTCGACTTCGGCGTGGTGCTGAAGGAAGCGCAACGCCTGGGCTATGCCGAAGCCGACCCGACCTTCGACATCGAGGGCATCGACGCGGCGCACAAGCTGACCTTGATGAGCGCGATCGCATTCGGTATTCCAGTGCAGTTCGACCATGCCCATGTCGAAGGCATTACCAAGCTGCAGGCCGCTGACATCAAATATGCCGAGCAACTCGGCTACCGCATCAAGTTGCTGGGCCTGACGCGCCGCCGGGAGCAGGGTATTGAGCTGCGTGTGCATCCGACGCTGGTACCGATCAACCGCCTGATCGCCAATGTCGAGGGCGCGATGAATGCGGTGATGGTGCAGGGCGATGCGGTCGGCACGACGCTGTATTACGGCAAAGGTGCTGGCGCCGAGCCGACCGCTTCGGCCGTGATTGCCGATCTGGTCGACATCACCCGCCTGGCCACCGCCGACCCCGACCACCGCGTACCGCATCTGGCTTTCCAGCATGACGCGATGAACGACACACCAGTGCTGGTCATGGACTTGGTGCTGACCTCGTTCTATCTGCGTTTGTGTGTGGCCGATCAAGCCGGCGTGTTGTCCAGCATCACGACCATCCTGGCTGAAAACGATATTTCGATTGATGCGGTGCTGCAGCGCGAATCGGCCGAAGGTGAAAAGCAGACCGACCTGATCATCCTGACACATCAGACCGTCGAGGGACGCATGAACAAGGCCCTGGCACAGATGCAGGCTTTGTCGACGGTGCTGGCGCCGATCGTGCGCATCCGCAAGGAAGAGCTTGCATGAAATATCTGAGCACCCGCGGTGACAAGACCGAACGTGCCTTTTGCGAAATCCT
>CANFIC010000071.1 GCA_947446685.1 Burkholderiales bacterium | reverse complement strand
ATCCGCGTCTGCCGACCCTGGTCGGTATGCGCCGGCGCGGCTACACCCCAGAAAGCATCCGCGCCATGGTCGAAGCCACCGGCGTCACCAAGAGCAATGCCTGGCTCGATTACTCGGTGCTCGACGGCTGCCTGCGCAGCGATCTTGAAGGCAAGGCCTTGCGCGCTTGCGCCGTGCTTGATCCGCTCAAGCTCAAGCTGACGAACTGGGCCGAGATTTTCGGCGACGCCGCTCATCTGGAGGCCTGCAGCGCCCCGGCACACCCGCATCTGCCCGAGCTCGGCACACGCCAATTCACGCTCGGCCCCGAAGTCTGGATCGAGCGCGACGACTTTCTGGAATTGCCGACCAAGGGCTTTCAGAGGCTTTTCCCGGGCAACAAGACGCGGCTGAAATACGGTTATATCGTCGAATGCACCGGCTGCGAAAAAGACGCCGAAGGCCGGATCACCGCGGTGCTGGCGCACATCATTGCCGACACCAAGAGCGGCACGCCGGGCGCCGATGCGGTCAAGGTCAAGGGCGTCATCACCTGGGTCGGCGTGCATGAAGCATTGGCCGCCGAAGTGCGTCTTTATGACCGTTTGTTCACCGAGCCCCAACCCGAGGCGGGCGGGCGCGACTTCATCGAAACGCTGAACCCGAACAGCAAGAAAATCGTCAGCGCCTGGATCGAACCGTCAATCGCCAACCTGCCCGCAGACAGCCGCCTGCAGTTCGAGCGCCATGGCTATTTCGTCACCGATCGCATCGACCATGCGGCGGGCAAACCGGTGTTCAACAAGATCACCGGCTTGAGGGACGGCTGGGCCAAATAGGCTCCGGCCGTTTCAACCCAGTTCAGCCCAGCTCGGCCAGATCGGCCATGCGCCGCACCTTGACCTTGCGGCCTTTGACTTTGCCGTTCGACAGCCGCTTGGCCGCTTCACGCGAGATCTCGCGCGCCACCGCCACATAGCTGTGGAACTCGGTGATGTTGATCTTGCCGATCTGCTCGAAAGTGAAGCCGGCCTCGCCGGTCAAGGCGCCGAGGATGTCGCCGGGGCGGATCTTTTCCTTGCGCCCGCCGAGGATCTGCAAGGTCTCCATCGGCGGCTGCATCAGGCCACCCGGCGCGACCTTCAGGTCTTCAAGCTTTTGCCATTCGAAGGCATAGCCCTGCATCTGCTCGATGCGGCCGACCCGGCCCATCTCGTCGAGGCTGGACAAGCTCAATGCCAGCCCTTCAGCACCCGCCCGCCCGGTGCGGCCGATGCGGTGCGTATGCACTTCCATATCGGGCGTCATCTCGACATTGATGACGCATTCGAGCTGGGCGATGTCGAGGCCGCGCGCCGCCACATCGGTGGCCACCAGCACTGAACAGCTGCGGTTGGCAAACTGGATCAGCACCTGGTCGCGGTCGCGCTGCTCCAGGTCTCCATGCAGGGCCATCGCCACAAAGCCCTGGCTTTGCAGCACTTCGACCAGGTCGCGGCATTGCTGTTTGGTATTGCAAAAAGCGATCGTGCTGACCGGTCGGAAATGGCTCAACAGCTGCGACACCGCATGCAAGCGCTCGCCTTCCTTGACCTCGAAAGCCACCTGCCGAATCTTGGCCGGCGCAGCCAGCGCTGCGGCACTGAGTTTGACTTCCTTGGGCTCACGCATGAACTGCGCGCTGAGCTTGGCAATACCTTCCGGGTAGGTGGCCGAGAACAGCAGGGTCTGGCGCTTTTTCGGCGCCTGCTTGGCCACGGTGACGATGTCGTCGAAGAAACCCATGTCGAGCATCCGGTCGGCTTCATCGAGCACCAGCGTGTTCAGCTGGCCCAGATTCAGGCTGCCGCGTTCGAGATGATCCATGATGCGGCCCGGCGTGCCAACGGCGATATGGGCACCAAAGCCAAGGCTGTCCATCTGCGGCTTCATCGGCGTGCCGCCGCACAGCGTCAGGATCTTGATGTTGTCGGCAGCCCGTGCCAGCCGGCGGATTTCCTGCGTCACTTGGTCGGCCAGCTCACGCGTCGGGCACAACACCAGCGCCTGCACGTCGAAGCGCGAGGCATCAAGACGGTGCAGCAGCGACAGCGCAAAAGCGGCGGTCTTGCCGCTGCCAGTCTGGGCCTGCGCGATCAGATCATGGCCGGCCAAGGCCAGCGGCAGGCTCGCCGCCTGGATCGGTGTCATCTGGGTATAGCCGAGCTGAACCAGGTTGGCCTGCGCGGCGGGGCTCAGCGGCAGCTGGGCAAAGGATTGCATATCTGGGGAATTGGTCATCCCCGATTATCCCTGCTTGCATTTATCGTTTGCCGAGCGCCTTGATCACCTGGCCGATAAACTGGTTGAAGGCCGGCCCGTTGTCGATCCAGCGCATGACGATCAGCAGATCGTTTTCCTGGTCGATATAGATGATGTTCTGGCCATTGCCGCGGAAAGTCACGCTTGTTTCAGGCGCTGCAGGCATCGCCTTGCGGCCGGTGTTGAGGAACCAGTTGGCATAGCCATATTCGTCATTGGCCACACCGGGCTGGCGCGCCATGCGGATCCAGCGCGGATCGACGATCTGCCTCTGGCCCCAGCGGCCGTCACGCAAAAACAGGTAACCGAATCGCGCCATGTCCCAGGCGCTGATGAACATGCCACCGCCCCAATGCCCGCCACCCGAGACCGACTGCATCGGCTGGCCGTCAAGCATGACCCAGGAATTGTCATAGCCCTGCCAGCGCCAACTGTTCGAGGCGCCAATCGGGTTCATCACCTGCTCGCGCAAGACCTCGGGCAAGGGCCTGCGCAGGACTTGCAGCGCCGCCAATGCCAGCACATTGACGCGCACATCGTTGTACTTGTAATGCGTGCCCGGTTGATGCAACTGGCGCTGTGCCCATTGATCCGGCTTGCCCTCGGGCCGATCGGCCCAGTCAGGCTTGCCCCATAACATGCCCTGCCAGTCGCTGGTCTGGCGCAGCAAATGGTCCCAGCTGATCGGCTGGTTATGTTCGGCCTCGAACAGATCAACATCGGGCGGCATATAGGCCGCCACCTTGTCGTTGACATCGCGGATCAGCCCCTGCTGCCAGGCCAGCCCGACCACCGTACTCAAAAAACTCTTGGCAACGCTATGCACCATGTCGACGCTGTTCGTATCACCCCATTCGGCAACGACATAGCCCCGATGCACGACCAGGCCATTGATCGCCGCACGCGGTTTGGTCGGGCCGATCAAGCCACCGAAATGGGGCTCTTTGGCGCCGAAACTCTGCGCCCAGGACAAGGCCTGATCGCGCGGCGCCGGGTTGTCATGCGCGGCAACAAAACGCAAAGCTTCGTCGAGTGCCGCCGCATCGATGCCTGACTGCTGCGCAGTGCGCCGCTGCCAGTCGAAGCGCTCGGGGAAATAGGGCTGGGTCGACTGGGCTGAGGCCGCGCCAGCGAGCAGCAGCCAGAGTCCAAAAAGCGAGTGGGCAAAACGCATGGGATTTCCTTGATCAGCGGGCTGTGTATCTCAGCCACCGGCGCGCTTGACGGTCCAGCTGGCTTTGGCTTTGAGCAGTTCGATCACGCGCTCGCAATGGTCGCCCTGGACCTCGATCACGCCGTCCTTGACCGTGCCGCCCGAGCCGCAAGCGGTTTTCAGCTGCTTGCCAAGCTGATTCAAGGCCTCGGCGTCGAGCGGCAGGCCTTTCACCAGGGTCACGCCCTTGCCATTGCGGCCCTTGGTTTCGCGCGAAACACGCACGATGCCGTCGCCTGCCGGGATCAGCTGTTTGCGACAGCTGCAGGCCGCTACCGCCTTGCGGCAGACCGGGCACATGCGGCCGGCATCGGTTGAATAAACCAGCCCGCCCGCGCTTGCTTTGTTCTTCATGCAGTCACACCAAAAATGGTTTGTTGCAGCAAGGCCGGCGAGTTGATCGCACGGACTTGCAGATAGGTCTGCTCGGCCTCAGGATAACGCCGGCGCAGGTAATGCAGCCATTGTTTCAGACGACCGGCCTGATGTTTGACCGGCATATGCACCAGCACCAGGTCCCAGAACTGCTGCATCAAGGGCAACAGCTGCGCCCAGGCCAGCGGTGCCGCGCCAGCGCTGATCGCCAGCGCCAGGCCCGGATCGGCGACCATGCCGCGACCCAGCATCAAGGCACTGCAACCCGATTGCGCCAGGCAGGCTTTGGCGTCAGCGGCGGTCCAGACCTCGCCATTGGCAACGACGTTCACCGCCACGGCTTCGCGCACTTCGCTGATGCGGTCCCAATAGGCCGGCGGCTTGTAGCCATCGGCCTTGGTGCGCGCATGCACGACCAATTCGTCAGCCCCTGAATCGACCATCGCCTGCGCGCATTCGAGCGTGCGCGAGCCGTCCATATAGCCCAGCCGCATCTTGGCCGACAAGGGCATGCCGGACGGCATCGCGCGGCGCACTGCGGCGACGATTTCGGCGATCAATTCGGGCTCGTCGAGCAGCACTGCGCCACCGCGATGCCGGTTCACACTCTTGGCCGGGCAACCAAAGTTCAAGTCGATGCCGGCCGGCCCCAGCGCTGCCAGCTTGGCCGCGTTCTCGGCCATGCAGACGGGGTCAGAGCCGAGCAACTGGGCCCGCACGGGCACGCCGGCCGGGGTCATGCCGCCGCTCAGCAACTCGGGCACGATGCGGGTGAAAACCCGGTTCGGCATCAAGGTATCGGTGACGCGGATGAATTCGGAGACGCAGCGGTCGATGCCGCCAACACGGGTCAATACATCGCGCAGCATATGGTCGAGCAGACCTTCCATCGGCGCCAGCAAGATCATGGCTTTGCCTCGGCGGCGAGCAGATCCTGCTGCGTCAGGTAGAGCCGCAGGTCGAACTCGAGCTGGCCGTAGGCCGGCTCCATATGGCTACAAAGCTGGTAGAAGGCCTTGTTGTGGTCGGGCTCCTTCAGATGCGCGAGTTCATGCACGACGATCATCTTGAGGAACTCGGCCGGCGCCTCCCTGAACAAGCTGGCGACGCGGATTTCGCGCTTGGACTTCAGCTTGGCGCCCTGCACCCGCGAGCTGCGCGTATGCGTGCCCAGCGCATGCTGGATGATTTTCAGCTTGGCGTCGAAGCAGACCTTGGACAGCGGCTCGGCATTGCGCAGATAGCGGTTCTTCAATGCCAGCGTGTAATCGAACAAGGCCTTGTCGCTGCGCACTTCATGACCCAGCGGATAGCGCTTGGCCAGGGTCTCGCCCAGGCGTCCGCTGGCGATCAGCTCGCGCACTTGCGCCAGCAGTTCGGGCGGGTAGCCAGTCAGGTATTTCAGCTCGATCACGCAGGCAGACTCATCAGCAGGCAAAAAGTCGCCAAGCATAGCGGCATGATGTCGCATGTTGCCAACCGACCCGACTCAGCGCTTCCAGATCACCGTCGAGGGCCAACCGGGATTTTTCCAGGCAGGCGCCGATCAGACCTTGCTGCAGGCTGCCCTGCAAGCCGGCGCCGGCTTGAGCAGTTCATGCCGCAATGGCAGCTGCCGCGCCTGCATTTGCAAGCTGCTGGCAGGCCGGATTGAATACCTGATCGAATGGCCGGGCTTGAGCCGTGAGGAAAAGCAGGAAGGCTGGATCCTGCCTTGCGTGGCGCTGCCGCGCAGCGACATCCTGCTGCAGCGGCCGCAACAAGCCGGATAATTAACGCAACTCGCAGCTCTGGCCCTCCATGCATCGAACCATCTTCACCACGCCGATTGTCAATACCGCGCTGCGCGCCTTGTCGCTGGCCGTTCTGAAGCTGGCCGGCTGGAAGGTCGAAGGCAGCCTGCCCGCCGAGCAGGGCAAATGCGTGCTGATCGCCGCACCGCATACCAGCAACTGGGACCTGCCTTTCACCTTGATGGTGGCTTTCGCGCTGCGGCTGAACATCTACTGGATGGGCAAGAGCCAGATTTTTCGCTGGCCTTTTGGCGGCCTGATGCGCTGGCTCGGCGGCATTTCGGTCGACCGCGAACAGGCGAGCAATCTGGTGGCAGCCTCGGCTGCGGCCTTGGCAGCGGCCGATGGCCCGGTGCAACTGGTCGTGCCACCCGAAGGCACGCGCAGCAAGACCCGCTACTGGAAGACCGGTTTTTACTGGATCGCACATGCGGCCAAGGTGCCGATCGTGATGGCTTATATGGACTACCCGCGCAAGCTCAGCGGCCTGGGCCCGGTGTTCATGCCGACCGGTGATATCGATGCCGACATGGCAACGATCAAGGCCTACTACTCGCAATACAAAGGCAAGAACTGGCAACAGTTCGACCATCAATGAGCGACCCCTTGCATGGCCTGACGCTGGAGGCGATCGTGACTGCGCTGGCCGACTATTTCGGCTGGGAGGAACTGGGGCAGCGGATCGAAATCCGCTGCTTCCAGAGCGACCCAAGCGTCGCATCGAGCCTCAAGTTCCTGCGCAAGACCCCCTGGGCCCGAGCCAAGGTCGAGGGCCTTTACCTGTTCATGCTGCGCGAGCAGGCCCGCCAGCAGCGCTGATCAGCGTCTGAATTCAGGCAGTTCGATCTTGACCTCGAGTACTTCGAGGTTGTCCTGCCGCTCGACATGAACTTTCAGGTCTTCAGGGTTGATCGACACATATTTCGAAATCACCGCCAGCAACTCGCGCTGCAGTTGCGGCAGATAGTCGGGGCTGGGGCTGCGGCCATTGCGCTCATGCGCGAGGATCAGTTGCAGCCGCTCCTTGGCGACATTGGCCGAGCTCTTCTTCTGGCCCAGGAAAAAATCAAGAAATCCCATCTCGTTCCCCTCACCTGCCGCCGAACAGGCGCTTGAAGAGACTGGGCTTGACCGCTTCGATGAAGCGCATCGGCCGCTCTTCGCCGAGGAAACGAAGCACCACGTCCTTGTAGGCCTCCGAGACATCGCTGCCCTGCATATGGATCGCCGGATTGCCCTGATTCGACGCCTGCAGCACCACTTCGGATTCGGGAATCACACCGATCAGCGGCGTGCGCAAAATCTCGTTGATGTCGTCCAGCGACAGCATCTGCCCGCCCTCGACCCGGTTCGGGTTGTAGCGGGTGATCAGCAGATGCTCCTTGATCGGCTCCTTGCCTTCGATCGCACGCTTGGTCTTGCTGTTGAGCATGCCGAGAATGCGGTCCGAATCGCGTACCGAAGAGACTTCCGGATTGGTCACGACCAGCGCTTCGTCGGCGAAATGCATCGCCATCAAGGCCCCGGTCTCGATGCCGGCGGGCGAATCACAGATGATGAACTCGAAGTCCATCGCCTTGAGTTCCTCGAGCACGCGCTCGACGCCAGCATGGGTCAGCGCATCCTTGTCGCGGGTTTGTGAAGCGGCAAGGATGTAGAGCTTGTCGAGTTGCTTGTCCCGGATCAGGGCCTGGCTCAGCTTGATCTCCTCGTTGATCACATTGATCAGGTCGTAGACCACCCGCCGTTCGCAACCCATGATCAGGTCCAGATTGCGCAGGCCGACGTCAAAGTCGATCACGCAAGTCTTGTGGCCCAGCAAGGCCAGGCCGGTTGCAAAGCTGGCGCTGGTGGTCGTCTTGCCGACGCCTCCCTTGCCCGATGTCACCACAACGATTTTCGTCATCGAATCAAATCCTTCTTTTCAATCGAACAGCGGATGGCCGGCCGACGGCCAGCCCTGGGGGGTTTCACTTCAAAGCTACAGGGCTTCAATCAACAGCTTTTCGCCGTCGAGCCTGACCTGGGCCGACTTGCCGAAGATCTGCGCAGGCAGCGGCGTTTCGGCAGTGCGGTAGATGCCGGCGATGGCGACCAGTTCGGCCTCCATGCTTGAGGCAAAAATGCGCGCATCGGCATTGCCACGCGCGCCGGCAATGGCCTTGCCACGCAGCGGCGCATAGACATGGATATTGCCATCGGCGATCACCTCGGCGCCATGGTTGACCAAGGCCAGCACGATCAGATCGGCATCCTTGGCATAGACCTGCTGGCCTGAGCGCAAAGGCTTGTCGATGATCATCGTTCTGGCGACGACCGGAACTTCCACGCTGGCCTGAGCCAGCGGAGGGCTGCGCGGCGCTTCTGGTCGGGAAGGCGCATCGGACTGCGGCGCCGCAGCCAGACCCAGGGCGATCGCTTGCTCGAGTTCGGCTGGATTGGCACCGAGCACTGCGACCGGTTGCATCCGGTAGGCGCGCAACAACAAGATGACCGCGGCCAGGTCGACATCGGCGACCAACTCGACCAGACTCAGCTGCCCCGACTCGATGCTGACCGGCACTGACGCTGCCGGCCTTGCCATTTGCGTCAGATCGATCAGCACCGGGTCATGGTTGAAGACCTCGGGCGTATCGCCCAGCTTGCGGCTCAATTGACCGGCCAGCTCGGCCAGATCGGCAGATTTCAAGATGACTGCCAGCAGGCTCAGAGAACTTTCTTTCAACTCGAAACCATCGTCGGACTTCTGCGCTGAACGCCCTGTTTGTGCCTGAATCATCGCTGCTGTCATTGTGCAAAAGTCGGCCATCTTAGCCGCCGGGCTCTTGAACTGAATTGGGACGGGAGTTGACGCCCGCAAATTCTCGAGTTAGCAACGAATGACAGACTGCGCCGAGTCACGTCCGCTATTTAAGGCCTGAAACAGGTCTTTCTGACCTTGACTTATCCCCCTTTTCGATTGCCGTCAAGTACCTTCGGAAAAAACAATTCAAGGCCCCGGAACTATTTCTCGCATCAGGCTAAGTCCTTGATTCATATGAAGCCCTACGACCTGCCTAGAAAAGAGGCAGATTAAGCTGGAGCACCAATCTGCAAGGGTTTGGCGCGGGCCCCCAGCCCTTGTCCACAAAGTTATCCACAGCTGCAGTGGATAGCTTTTGATTTTATTAAAATCAATGACTTAGCTGCCTTTTTTCATACTTTTTTCAGCTTTGAGCGCTAAATGCGGCTTCCCAAATCCAGCCCTGGATCGATCGTCCGAACCTCGGCTGCCGGCAGCGGTTACAGTAAACCCAATTTCGCGCATCGCGAATACCTTGCAGGAGCACGGCTTTGGCTACACCCAACTACTCATATGAAAAGCGCCAACGTGAATTGGCCAAGAAGCGCAAAACCGAAGAAAAGCGTCAGCGCAAGGTCAACAAGCCCGATGGCGAAGCCGAGGGCGTTGAAGGCGCCGAACCTGCCGAGGGTGAGGCGCCTGTCGAAGGCACAGCGCCCCCCACCGCCGCCTGAAACAAGCTGCTGTCCTGAGGCAAGCAGGTCCGACGGCGTCGCTGCGATCAGGCAGATTCAACTGCACCGTTCATCAGCGGGCCTGAGATAATGCGGATCCCGGCGCGCTGCCGGGGCCGCAAAGATCACATGACCCGCAAGCTCTTCGTCACCACCGCCCTACCCTACGCCAACGCCAATTTCCATATTGGCCACATCATGGAGTACACCCAGGCTGACATCTGGGTGCGTTTCCAGCGCATGCTCGGGCAGCAGGTGCATTTCGTCTGCGCCGACGATGCCCATGGCGCGCCGATCATGATTGCCGCTGAAAAAGTCGGCAAGACGCCGCAACAATTCGTTGCCGACATTGCGTCCGGGCGCAAAGCCTATCTCGACGGCTTCCATATCGCTTTCGACAACTGGCATTCGACCGACGGGGTCGAGAACCACCAACTGTCGCAGGACGTTTATCGGGCGTTGCGGCGCAATGAGCTGATCGAAATCAAGTCGGTCGAACAGTTCTTCGACCCTGAAAAACAGATGTTCCTGCCTGATCGCTTCATCAAGGGCGAATGCCCGAAATGTGGCGCCAAGGATCAATACGGTGACTCCTGCGAAGCCTGCGGTGCGGTCTACACCCCGACCGAGCTGAAACAGCCTTTCTCGGTGCTGACCGGCGCCACGCCGGTGCTGAAGAGTTCAGAGCATTATTTCTTCCGCCTCAGCGACACCCGCTGCATTACCTTCCTGGAAGAATGGACCCAAACGCCGGGCCGTTTGCAGCCCGAGGTGTTCAACAAGATCAAGGAATGGTTTGCCAAGGACGAAGACGGCAAGGGCGGACTGGGCGATTGGGACATCAGCCGCGACGCACCCTATTTCGGCATTGAAATTCCGGATGCGCCGGGCAAGTATTTCTATGTCTGGCTGGATGCGCCGATCGGCTATCTGGCTTCGCTGAAGAACTATTTCGACAAGGGCGCGGCAGCAGCCAATGGCGAGCCGCGAAGCTTTGAAGAATTCCTGGCTGACGACAGCGTCGAGCAGATTCACTTCATCGGCAAGGACATCACTTATTTCCACACGTTGTTCTGGCCGGCGATGCTGCATTTCAGCGGCCGCAAGACGCCCAACCATGTCTTCGTTCACGGCTTCGTGACCGTCAACAACGGCGAGAAGATGAGCAAGAGCCGCGGCAACGGCCTGGATCCGCTCAAGTATCTGGGCCTGGGCTTGAACGCTGAATGGCTGCGCTATTACCTGGCTGCCAAGCTGAACGGCAAGGTCGAAGACATCGAATTCAATGCCGACGATTTCACGGCCAGGGTGAACAGCGACCTGGTCGGGAAGTACATCAACATCGCAGCGCGCGCCGCTGGCTTTCTGAGCAAGCGTTTCGATGGCCGTTTGTCGGGCGATCTCGGCGTCGAAGGCCGGCAATTGCTGGACGCCATGCGAGCCCAGGCGCCGCTGATTGTCGAGTTGTACGAGGAACGTGAATTCGGCAAGGCCTTGCGCGAAACGATGGCGCTGGCCGACCGGGTGAACGCTTATGTCGACCAGCACAAGCCCTGGGAGCTGGCCAAGCAGGAGGGCGCGGAGGCGGTGCTGCACGATGTCTGCAGCGTCTGCATCGAGGCGTTTCGCCTGCTGACGATTTATCTGAAGCCGGTGCTGCCGGCATTGGCAGGCAAGGTCGAGAGTTTTTTGCGTATCGCGCCGCTGCAATTCGCTGATGCCTCGCGTGCGCTCGGTGCCCACCAGATCGGCGCCTATGAGCATCTGATGCAGCGCGTCGACGCCAAACTGCTCGATCAGTTGTTTGAGCCGCCCGCCGTGGAAAAAATCAGCCCGGGCGGGGAAGACCTGGCCGCCGAAATCAAGATCGACGATTTCACCAAGGTCGACCTGCGCATCGCGAAAATCGTTGCTGCCGAGGCGGTTGAAGGATCTGACAAGTTGCTGCGGCTGACGCTCGATGCCGGCGAAGGCCGGCTGCGCAATGTCTTCAGCGGCATCAAGACTGCTTATGCGCCGGCCGATCTGGTCGGAAAGCTGACCTTGCTGGTGGCCAACCTGGCACCACGCAAGATGAAGTTCGGTATCAGCGAAGGCATGGTGCTGGCTGCCAGCCATGCGGATGAAAAAGCCAATCCTGGCATCTACCTGCTAGAGCCCTTCCCGGGTGCCCAGCCGGGTATGAGGGTGCGCTAAACTGTACATTTTTGAAACGCCCATATGCCATTGTTCTGGAAAGCCTATAAATCCGACACCAGCGATTTGATCGATTCGCTGAAAGCCAGCAAACCGACGCTGGAACAGGAGCAGCGTGCCGGAATGGCCCTGCTCTGGAACAAGCAAGTTGATCGCGAAGCCCAAGCCAGTTTCAAGGCCGCCAAGGTGAAACAGCAGGCTTACGTCTACCACTCCGGCTCCAAGTGAACCCACCGGGGTGAACGAAGGGGCTGCCAGCATGACTGCCCTGCCTGCTTTGCATCCGGGAGCGGGCGCTGTGCCGGGCCTGCCCGAAACGGTCGACTCGGTCGCAGTTGCAAGGTTGTATGGCGAGCCGCTGTTCCAGATGCCGCTCGATCTGTACATCCCGCCGGATGCGCTGGAGATTTTTCTCGAGGCATTCCAGGGGCCGCTCGATCTGCTGCTCTACCTGATCCGGCGCCAGAACTTCAATATCCTCGACATACCGCTGGCCGATGTGACGCGCCAGTACCTCAGCTATGTCGAACAGATCCGGCGCCACAACCTCGAGCTCGCCAGCGAATATCTGCTGATGGCAGCGATGCTGATCGAGATCAAGTCGCGCATGTTGCTGCCGCCGAAGAAGAGCGCCGAGGGCATCGAGCCCGAGGACCCGCGCGCCGAACTGGTGCGCCGCTTGCTCGAATATGAACAGATCAAGCTCGCTGCCGCCCGCCTTGATGCCCAGCCGCTGCTGGGCCGGGATTTTCTCGGCGCTCAGGTGCATGTCGAGCAGTCGTTGCAGCTGAGCTACCCGGACGTAGCACCGCATGAACTGCGCGATGCCTGGATCGACATCCTGCAGCGCGCCAAGCTGGTCCAGCACCACCGGATCAGCCGTGAGCAACTGTCGGTGCGCGAGCATATGAGCATCGTGCTGCGGCGCCTGCAAGGGCAGCGCTTCGTGATGTTCGAGCAATTGTTCGACCCCAGCCGCGGCCAGCAGGTGCTGGTCGTGACCTTCATCGCCATGCTGGAACTGGCGCGCGAGCGCTTGCTGGAGGTCACCCAGGCCGAGGCTTTTGCGCCGATCTATGTGCGCCTGGGTTACCAGCCCAGCTGAGGCCGAATCAAGGCGCGGCTGATTTGCCTTGCGCCAGTTGCCCGACCGCCAGCACCGCCTGGGTGCGCGTGCTGACGCCCAGCAACTTCAGCACGGCAGCGACATGGTCCTTGACGGTATCCACCGCAATATCGAGCTCGCGCGCAATGATCTTGTTCGGCTTGCCTTGCAGCAGCAGCGCCAGCACCGCGTTCTGCCGGGGCGTCAGGCCTGGCAGGACGGGCTTGGCCGGTTCGGGCGTGGCCTGCTGCGGCAGGAAGCCGAGCGGCGGCACATAGATGCCCCCCGCCAGCACCAGTTGCAAGGCTTCGGTCAACAAGTCGGTGCCGCTGCGCTTGGGCACAAAACCCATCGCGCCATGGTCGATCGCACGCATCACATCGGCGGCCTGCTCCGAAGCTGAAATCACCACGATCGGCAAGGCCGGGTAATCGGCGCGGAATTCGTCCAGCAGGTCGAAACCGCTGACCTCACCCAGGTGCAGATCGAGCAGCACCAGATCGAGATCGTTCTGGCTTTTCAACGCCGCCCTGGCTGCTTCGGCATGGTCGACTGCAATCACTGAGACCTCTTCACCGAGCGCCTCGATCACATGGCTCAAGGCCGCCAGGATCAGCGGATGGTCATCGATCAACAATACTTTCATGGCCGAGCCTCCCGGCGCCAGAATGCGCCCGGCCCATGATGTGGTCAACGGTATTGGCGCGTCAATGACTCAGCCACGCAGGCCGGTTTGCTCTTGCCCT
>CANFIC010000070.1 GCA_947446685.1 Burkholderiales bacterium | reverse complement strand
GAAAAAATCGACCCTGAAGGGCGCTTCAACAAGGGCAAGTTGTTGCGCGGGCAGACGACTTTTGCCGACCTGACCAATGCCTACACGCCGAGTTTCGGGCTGATGGGCCATGAGTCGCTGATCATGCAGCAAAGCGACATCGGCGCGATCTCGGCCAGCATCAAGGATTGCCTGCGTTGCGGCAAATGCAAGCCGGTCTGCGCCACCCATGTGCCGCGCGCCAATCTGCTCTATTCGCCGCGCAACAAGATCCTCGCGACTTCGCTGCTGGTCGAGGCCTTTCTGTACGAGGAGCAGACCCGGCGCGGCATCGCGATCAAGCATTGGCAGGAGTTCGAGGATGTCGCCGACCATTGCACCGTCTGCCATAAATGCCTGAGTCCTTGCCCGGTCAATATCGACTTCGGTGAAGTGACGATGAATATGCGCAATCTGCTGCGCAAGATGGGGCAAAAGAGCTTCAGGCCGGGCAATGCGGCGGCGATGTTCATGCTCAACGCGACCAATCCACAGACCATCAAGCTGGCGCGCACGGCGATGGTCGGCATCGGCTTCAAGGCCCAGCGCCTGGCCCATGATCTGCTCAAACGTGTGGCCAAGAAACAAACTGCGGCGCCGCGCGCGACGATCGGCCCTGCGCCGATCAAGGAGCAGGTGATTCATTTCATCAACAAGAAACTCCCGGGCGGTCTGCCGAAGAAAACCGCGCGGGCCCTGCTCGACATCGAAGACAAGGACTATGTCCCGATCATCCGCAACCCAGTCTCGACCAATGCCGAGACTGAAGCGGTGTTTTATTTCCCGGGCTGCGGCTCGGAAAAGCTGTTCTCGCAAGTTGGTCTGGCCACGCAGGCGATGCTCTGGCATGCCGGCGTGCAGACGGTGCTGCCGCCGGGCTATCTATGTTGCGGCTATCCGCAGCGCGGTTCGGGCCAGTTCGACAAGGCCGACAAGATCATTACCGACAACCGGGTGCTGTTCCACCGCGTGGCCAATACGCTGAATTACCTCGACATCAAGACCGTGGTCGTCTCCTGCGGCACTTGCTATGACCAGTTGCAAGGCTACAAATTCGAGGACATTTTTCCTGGCTGCCGCATCATCGACATCCACGAATATTTGCTCGAAAAAGGCATCACGCTGGGCTCGAGCAAGAGCTATCTTTACCACGACCCCTGCCATACGCCGATGAAGCTGCAGGAGCCGATGAAGACGGTGCGCGCCCTGGTCGGCGCCAATGTGGTCGAGAGTAAGCGCTGCTGCGGCGAGAGCGGCACCTTGGGCGTCAGTAGGCCCGACATCTCGACGCAAATCCGCTTCCGCAAGGAAGAGGAATTGCGCAAGACCGAAAGCCAGCTGCGCGACAGCGGCAAGGTTGCCGCCGCCGAGAACCTGAAGATCCTCACCTCCTGCCCGAGTTGCCTGCAAGGGCTGACCCGCTTCGGTGACGATCTGCAGAATGGTCTGCTCGAGGCGGACTACATCGTCGTTGAGATGGCCCGGCAGATTCTGGGCGAAAATTGGCTGCCAGACTATGTGAGGCTGGCCAACAACGGCGGTATCGAGCGCGTGCTGGTTTGACGCGACAGGCAGGTCTAGTCGGCGGCCAGCTTCCGGTCCTTGATCAGTTGCTGCCAGAAGGCAGTCTGCTGCTGCAGCAACTCGGTCATGGCGGCACTGCCGCCGGTGTTGACCGTCAAGCCCGAGGCCTCCAGTTGCGACTTGATCGCCGGCGCGCTGAGCGTTTTATTCAGCTCGGCGTTGAGCCTGGCGATGACCGCCTCGGGCGTGCCTTTGGGGACGAACAGACCTTGCCAGGCGGTGGCTTCGACGCCCTTGAGCCCGAGTTCCTCGAAGGTCGGCACGCCGGGTAACAGCGCCTGGCGTTGCTTGCCGAGCAGAGCCAGCGCTTGCAGACGGCCTTTGCGCAACTCGGGCAGCGCTGCAGCGAGGTCGACGATGGCCATCGGCAAAGCATGCACCAGCAGATCAGAAATCGCGAAAGACTCGGCGCGGTAGGGCACATGGACCAGGTTGCAGCGGCAGCGCTGCATGATCAGCTCCATCGCCAGATGCTGCGGGCTGCCGACTCCGGCCGAGGCATAGCTGTATTTGCCGGGATGCAAGGTCACTTCGGCAAGCCATTGCGCGCCGCTGTTGAAACCCGAGTCCTTGTGAACAACCAGCAGCAGCGGCGAGCTCGCGATCAGGCCGACCGGCGTGAAGTCGGCCGCAGCGTAGCCTTGCTTCTTGTAGAGCGCGCCGTTGAGCACCATCGTGCTGCCGTCACCCGTGAGCAGCGTGTTGCCGTCGGCGGCCGCCCTCGCGGCCCGACTGCTGCCGACGCTGCCCGCGGCGCCCGGGCGGTTGTCAACCGTCAGGGGCTGACCCAATTGGCGGCTGATGACGGGTGCCAGCTGTCGCGCCAGCGAGTCGGCGGCAGATCCGCCCGAAGCGCTGGGCACGATCCAGCGGATCGGCTGATTCGGCCATGCAATGGCTGGGAACGCCAGCAGGACGAGCATTGCCGCCAGCAGCCAGGTGAGGGCGCGCGCTGAACCTGTCCGCGGCCATGCCGCAGCTTCAGGCCGCAAGGTCTCGGGAATCAAACGATGTCGGTGCAATGCAGGTCGAAGGGTCGGCCGAGTCGGCGGTCTTCGAAAAATCGTTGCAAAGTCTCGCGCACGGTCCGGAATGCCAGCTCCTCCCAGGGAATTTCATGTTCATGGAAGAGCTTGGCTTCGAGCGATTCGGGGCCCGGGTTGAACACCGGCGAGAGCAGTTTTGCCCGGTAATAGAAATGGATCTGACCGACCCTGACCACGTTCATCATGCAGTAAAGAGGCTGCAATTCAATCTGCGCGCCGGCTTCTTCATCGGTCTCGCGTTGCGCGCCTTCGGCGGCGGATTCGCCCAGTTCGAGAAAACCGGCCGGCAGCGTCCAGAAACCATGGCGCGGCGAAATCGCCCGCTTGCACAGCAGCACCTGATCGCCCCAGACCGGCAAGGTGCCGACCACATTGAGCGGGTTTTCGTAGTGGATGGTGGCGCAGACCGTACAGGTGGCGCGCTCGCGGTTGTCGTCAGCGGGCACCGAGTAGGTGACCGCAGCGCCGCAGGAAGGACAGAATTTGAAACGACGATTGATCCACATCGGCGCAGTGTAGCCTTAGGGATGCTCTGCATAACCGCCTCACGGCTTGTGCCAGCCCGGCCTCGGGCGGTCTGCGGCGTTGCATTTATTGCCAATAGCACGCGCTATTGGCCGCAAAATGCGCCTTGCATCCCATCCCGATCCGCGCTGCACACACTCGCGAATGAGTTATGCAGAGCATCCTTAGCCTATGGCATCATCGCGCCCATGGAATTGTTCAGCTACTTTCGCTCGTCGGCCTCCTATCGTGTGCGCATTGCGCTGGCATTGAAGGGGCTGGATTACGACTACCGCGCGGTCCACCTGGCCAAGAATGAGCAGTTGGGCGAGGCCTATGCCTCGGCTTCGTTCTCCAGGCTGGTGCCGCTGCTGCGTGATGGTGATGATCAGGCGATCAGCCAGTCGCTGGCAATCATCGAATATCTGGATGAAATCCATCCCGAGCCACCGCTGCTGCCGCCGGACCCATTCGGCCGCGCCCAGGTCAGGGCGCTGGCGCTGGACATTGCTTGCGAAATCCACCCCTTGAACAATCTGCGCGTGCTGCGTTATCTGGTCAAGGAAATGGGTGTTGACGATGACAGCAAGAACCGCTGGTACCGGCATTGGGTTGAATCTGGCCTGGAGCCGGTCGAACAACGACTCTTGCTTCATGCCGGGAAATTCTGTTTTGGTGATCAGCCTGGACTGGCCGACTGCGCGCTGGTGCCGCAGATCTTCAATGCCCAGCGCTTTGATTGCCGACTTGATCATCTGCCCGAGGTGATGCGCGTGTTCGACAACTGCATGGCGCTCGACGCCTTTGCCAATTCGCAGCCTTCGGCCTGCCCTGACGCTGAATGACGGGGCCGCTGCAGCCGCCGCCCGATGCCTTGATTCACCCTGATTGGCTGCGCCCGGACTGGGACCTGCCTCATGTGCGCGCCTTCATGACGACCCGCTCAGGTGGCTACAGCCAAGGCATCCATGCCGGCATGAATGTCGGGTTGGCGGTGCAGGACGATGCTGGCACGGTGGCAAGAAATCGGGCCCTGGTCAGTGCAGCGCTTGGCGCGAAGGCTGTTTTCGGGCCGCAGGTCCATGGCAATCAGGTGCTGAGCTTGCGCGCTGAGCATGGCTTGCCGGATACATTGCTGCCCGAGGTCGATGCCTATGTCTCAACCATGCCGGGTCTCGGCGTGGCGATCCAGGTGGCCGATTGCCTGCCGGTGCTGTTTGCTGCGCCGCGCGGCGTTGCCGGTGCCCATGCCGGCTGGCGCGGACTATCTGCTGGCGTGCTTGAAAACACCGTGGCTGAGTTATGCGCTGCAGCCGATTGCCAGCCCCGCGACCTGCAGGCCTGGATGGGGGCATGCATCGGCAAGGATGCCTTCGAAGTGGGTGCCGATGTGCTTGAGGCCTTCGGTGCAGCCGAGCGGGATTTTTTTATTTATCGGCCCAACGCTGCGGGCCAGCCACGCTGGCGTGCCGACCTGGTCGGCATGGCGCGGCGGCGGCTGCAGGCCTTGGGGCTTGAATCGATCAACGGCGGCCATTGGTGCACCTTGAGCGACAGTTCAAGGTTCTTTTCCTACCGGCAATCGCGGCTCGGCGGGCGCATGGTCGCCGCCATCGCCCTGGTCTGAAGCCTGCTGTTCGGCCTCGCGCCTGGCCATGCGTCGCCGCCCGGTGCCCATCACGTAAACAAGGATGGAGATCGGCAACAGGCCGTAGAGGATGAAGGTGAAGATCGCGCCGAGAATACTGCCCTGGCTGCTGGTCGCTTCGGCCAAGGCCATCAACAAGGCCACATAGAACCAGGCGATCGCAATCAGGTACATGGGCTGTCATCCAACGGTAAGTTCGGCCGCCGATAATATCCGGGGCAGATTCCAGCTGATGGTTCTGCGAGTCATGGCCCACTGACAGATGATCGCCGCAGCCGGTAAATTGTTCAATTGTTCCAGGAATCCGATGACAAGAAAAACGAAAGCTCCAGCCAATGCCGAGGCCCAAACCAAGGCTGATGCAGGTGTAGCCGGCATGGCCGCAGGTCTTGGCGATATGTTCAAGTCGATGAGCTTGCAGAATTTGCCGACCATTCCGGCCAATGCCTTTACCGAACTGCAAGCCGAATATCTGAAGCAGGCCACGGCTTTGTGGAATTCATCGCTGCATATCGGCAATGCCGAACCGGCCAAGCCGCTGGCCGACCGGCGTTTTGCCAATCCGGCCTGGAGCGCCAATCCTGCCAGCGCTTTCATGGCGCAGCTTTATTTGCTCAATGCCCAGACCTTGCAGCAGATGGCCGACAAGGTCGAAGGCGAGGACAAGGCGCGTCAGCGCATCCGTTTCGCCGTGCAGCAATTCATTGATGCGGCTTCGCCGAGCAATTTCCTGGCGCTGAACCCGGAGGCGCAGCGCCTGGCCCTGGAGACCAAGGGCGAAAGCCTGTCCAAGGGCCTGCAACAGCTCTGGTCAGATGTACAGCAGGGCCATTTGTCGATCACGGACGAAAGTGCTTTCGAGGTCGGCCGCAATGTGGCGACCACAGCCGGCGACATCGTTTTCGAGAACGAGTATTTCCAGCTGATCGAGTACAAGCCTCTGACTGCCCAGGTGCATCAGCGGCCTTTCTTGATGGTGCCGCCTTGCATCAACAAGTACTACATCCTCGACCTGCAGCCGGATAACTCGGTGATCCGCTATGCGGTGTCGCAGGGGCACCGGGTCTTTGTCATCAGCTGGCGCAACCCGGATGAAGCATGCGCCGCCTGGACCTGGGACGAGTACATCGAGAATGCCGCGATCAAGGCGATTTCGGTGGTGCAGGAAATCAGTGGCGCCAAGACCATCGATATGCTGGGCTTCTGTGTCGGGGGCACGATTTTGGCCACCGCGCTGGCAGTACTGGCGGCAAGGGGCGAGCAGCCAGCCGAAAGCGTCACGCTGCTGACTTCGCTGATCGATTTTTCCAGCAACGGCATCCTCGATCTGTTCGTCGACGAGCAGATGGTGCAGATGCGCGAGGCGACGATCGGTGCGCAAGCGCCGAAGGGACCGGGCCTGCTCAAAGGACAGGAGCTGGGAACGACCTTCAGCTTTTTGCGACCGAACGATCTGGTCTGGAACTATGTGGTCGGCAATTACCTCAAAGGCGAGGCGCCAGCGCCTTTCGACCTGCTTTATTGGAACGGCGACTCGACCAATATGTCGGGGCCGATGTACTGCTGGTATCTGCGCCACACCTATTTGCAAAACGAGTTGAAGATTCCCGGCCGCCTGACGATCTGCGGGGAAAAGATTGACCTCGGCAAGATCAAAGCGCCTTTCTACATTTACGGTTCGCGTGAAGACCATATCGTGCCTTGGGAAGGCGCTTACCGTTCGACGCAGATCTTCAAGGGCAAGAAGCGCTTTGTCCTGGGTGCTTCGGGTCATATCGCTGGCGTCATCAACCCGCCCGCCAAGAACAAGCGCAGCCATTGGATCAACGAGGCCGCCACGCTGCCCGCGACAGCCGAGAAGTGGATGGGAAACGCTACCGAACACAAGGGCAGTTGGTGGACCGATTGGGCGCAATGGCTGGCCTCTCATGCGGGCCCGCTGGTGGCTGCACCTAAGACGCCAGGCAGCCGCAAGTACAAGGCGATCGAGCCAGCGCCCGGTCGCTATGTGAAGCAAAAAGCCTGAATCAGTTTCAGGTCTTGTATGCATCGAGTTGATTTCTGGCAAGACCCCTTGGCAAACCCCGCTTGACGTTTGGACCGGCATGGCGGAGGCTCGGGGCGCAAGGACTTGAAGTCTGCAGCGAAGAGCGCTAAACAATTTATCAGCAGCATCAAGCCATGGAGGCAGAGGAGATCTTATGAGTCAGAAAATTGCATATGTAACCGGCGGCATGGGTGGCATCGGAACCTCGATGTGCCAGCGCTTGCATACCGAGGGTTTCAAGGTCATCGCAGGTTGCGGCCCGAGCCGTGATTTCGACAAATGGCTGGCGGAGCAGGCGGCGCTGGGCTACCAGTTCTACGCTTCGGTCGGCAATGTGGCCGATTGGGATTCGACGGTGGCTGCATTCGCCAAGGTCAAGGCCGAGCATGGCCCGATCGACGTCTTGGTCAACAACGCCGGCATCACCCGTGACGGCATGTTCCGCAAGATGAGCCGCGCTGATTGGGATGCGGTGATGAACACCAACCTGAACAGCATGTTCAACGTCACCAAGCAGGTGATCGAAGACATGCTCGATCGCGGTTGGGGTCGGATCATCAATATCTCGTCGGTCAATGGTGCCAAGGGCCAATTCGGTCAGACCAATTATTCGGCGGCCAAGGCTGGCATGCATGGATTCTCGATGGCTCTGGCCCAGGAAGTTGCCAGCAAGGGCGTGACCGTCAACACGGTGAGCCCGGGCTATATCGGCACCGACATGGTCAAGGCGATCCGCCCTGACGTGCTGGACAAGATCGTTGCGACGATTCCGGTCAAGCGCCTCGGCACGCCCGAGGAAATCGCCTCGATCGTCGCCTGGTTGGCCGGCAATGATTCAGGCTTCTCCACCGGTGCCGAATTCGCCTGCAACGGCGGATTGCACATGGGGTGATTTGGGACAGCCAGCAGCCCTGCGGCTGCTGGCTCGCCCAAATCACGCTGCGAGCCTGCAAGCTCGCGGCCGGGGAGATTTGGGACCGGTGGTGAGTTTGCAGCCCTGCGGCTGCTGGCTCGCCCAAATCACGCTGCGAGCCTGCAAGCTCTCGGCCGGGGAGATTTGGGACCGGTGGTGAGTTTTCAGCCCTGCGGCTGCTGGCTCGCCCAAATCACGCTGCGAGCCTGCAAGCTCGCGGCCGGGGAGGTTTGGGACCGGTGGTGAGTTTGCAGCCCTGCGGCTGCTGGCTCGCCCAAATCACGCTGCGAGCCTGCAAGCTCGCAGGGCATCGGCCATAGACGGCTGCGCAGCGCCAAGCAGTCAGCCGCAATACACTTGAGGCCTGTCCAATCTGCTGCCCAAGGATTTATTCCATGCCCTTTCTGTCCCGGCTGCCTGCTGCCTATGTCTTCGGGCTGATTTTTTGCAGTTGCGCTGCCGCTGCGGCGACAAATCCGCCGCCGCCGATCTTCGTGCTGAATTCGCTCGATGCCGACATCAGCGTGATCGATCCGGTCAGCTTCAAGCAGATCAAGCGCATTCCCACCGGCAAGGAACCGCACCATCTGTACCTGACGCCGGATGAAAAGTCGCTGGTCGTGGCCAATGCTTTGGGCGATTCATTGACCTTTCTGAATCCGGCCAATGGCGATGTGCAGCGCGTCCTGCGCGGCATCCAGGACCCCTATCACCTGCGTTTTTCGCCCGACATGAAATGGTTCGTGACTGCGGCGAACCGGCTCGACATGGTCAATCTGTACCGCTGGATGCCGGCGGACGCGAACAATCCGCTGCAACTGGTCAAACGCATCGCAGCACCAAAGACGCCGAGCCATCTGGCCATCGACAGCAAGAGCCGGACGCTTTATGTCAGTCTGCAGGACAGCGACGAGTTGACAGCGATCGATCTGGCTACGCAGGCCACAAGCTGGAAGATCCGCGTTGGAAAAATGCCGGCTGACATCTTCCTGGCGCCTGATGACAAGCATATTCTGGTGGCCTTGACTGGCGAAAGCCAGATCGAGGTTTACGAGCTCAGCGGAGCTGGTCCGGCCAAACTGGTCAAACGCCTGAATACCGGCAAGGGTGCGCATTCGTTCCGCGCCTGGGGCGATCAGCGCCATGTGCTGGTCAGCAATCGCAGCGGCAACACGATCAGCAAGATCGATCTGCAATCGTTCGCGGTTGTCGACGTGTTTCCCGGACCCAATGGACCCGACGATATGGAGATGCTTGGCGATGGCCGCACGCTGCTGGTGACATCGCGCTGGGCTGGCAAGTTGACGCAGATCGACACCCAGACCCGCAAGGTCGTGCGTCAGGTCAAGGTCGGCAAGTCGCCGCATGGCGTCTGGACCCTGGACCATATGCCGCGCCAGTGAGACCTTGGCGATGAACTGGCGGGTGACTCCCGGATTTTTGCTGGCCTGCTGCTGGATGCCGGGCGCAGCCGCAGCGCCGGCTTGCGACAAGCCGGTCTTCCTGAGTTTTGATACTGGCCACATGGGCGTGGCGCCGCTGATCGCGGCGACGCTGCAGCGTTTCGACGCCAGGGTGACGTTCTTCCTGGCCAGCGAGCCGACGCTCAGCGGCGGTAGCACGCTCGACGACCAATGGGCACCCTGGTGGCGCGAGCGCGCCGCCGAGGGCCATGACTTTGGTTCCCATACCTGGGACCATGACACCTGGCTGAAGGACCTGCCCGGAGGCGGCTTCAAGGTGCGTACCGGCGCCGGCAAGCAAAAGCCGCGCTTGCACGAAATTTCTGCGGCCGACTATTGCGCCAGCCTGAACAAGGTGGCATTGCGCTTCAAGGCGATGACCGGGCAGGTGATGGCGCCGATTTTCCGTGCGCCGGGCGGCAAGACTTCGCCTGCCTTGCTGGCCGCTGCCAAGCAATGCGGTTATGAACATGTGGGTTGGAGCGAGGCCGGTTTCCTGGGCGATGAGTTGTCCAGCGAGGCTTATCCGAACCAGGTCTTGCTGGAGCGCGCGCTGGCCAGGATCAAACCGGGTGACATCCTGATGGCCCATCTGGGCATCTGGTCGCGGCAGGAGCCCTGGGCGCCGGCCGTGCTGGAACCATTGCTGCAGGGATTGAAGTCGCGCGGCATGTGTTTTGCGCCGCTGCGCGAACATCCGCAATATGCAGCCTGGCTGAAGCCGGCGCGGAGCAGCAAGCCATGATCGAGTTCTGCATCGACGCTTTTTCGCAGGCTCAGTCGTGGCTGTTCGAGGCCTTGATCCAGCCCCTGGTTTTCGGCCTGGGCGGCGGCAATCTGCTTGAGGATGCCTTTGCGGCGACCGGTTGGCTGCTGGTCGGGATGCTGCAGATCGCGGTGCTGTTGCTGCTGCTGGGTCCGCTTGAGCGTTGGCGTCCGGTTGAAGCAGTCACCGACCCGGCCGCGGTACGCACCGATGTGGTTTACACCTTGATTCACCGTCTCGGGCTGTTTCGGCTGGCGCTGTTTTTCAGCATTGACCCGCTCTGGGATTCATTGGCTGGCGCGATGCGCATGCAGGGATTGCCAACTCTGCAAATCGATGCTTTGTGGCCCGGTGTCACCGACATCGCCATTGTCAGCTTTTGCATCTACTTGCTGCTGCTCGACCTGGTCAGCTACTGGCTGCATCGCTGGCAGCATGCTTCCAATCTGTGGTGGGCCTTGCATTCACTGCATCACAGCCAGCGCCAGATGACGATGTGGAGCGACAACCGCAACCATTTGCTCGACGATTTGCTGCGCAGCGCGATATTCGCCCTGCTGGCGCGCTTGATCGGTGTCGAACCAGGCCAGTTCATTGCCCTGGTCGCGGTTTCGCAGTTGATGGAAAGTCTTCAGCATGCAAACCTGAAATTGGGCTTCGGGCCCCTCGAATATCTGCTGGTCAGCCCGCGCTTTCATCGCCTGCACCATTCGATCGGCATCGGCCATGAATCAAGCGGACCCGGTACGCTTGGCGGGCACAACTTTGCGGTGCTGTTCCCGGTCTGGGACATCATCTTCGGGACGGCCAATTTTGAATCGCGCTGGGATGCTACCGGCGTACGCGATCAACTGCCTGCCGAGGGTGGGCGTGATTACGGGCGCGGTTTCTGGCAACAGCAATGGCTGGGGCTCAGGCGATTGCTATCTTGAAAGAGCTCCGATGATCAATTCGATGGGCCGCATGGCCGATGCCTTTTGGCGTGCTGCCGCCTATTGCCTGCGACCGCAGGTGATCATGTTGTCGCTGCTGCCGTTCTTGCTTTGCGCCAGCACGGCTTTCGGCCTGGGCTATTTTTTCTGGGAACCCTCTGTGGCCGGCATGCGCAGCATGCTGGAGTCCTGGCTGCTGGTTGACACATTGCTCGGCTGGCTCGATTACGTTGGTGCTGGCGGGTTCCGCTCGGTCATGGCGCCGTTGCTGGTGCTGGCTTTTGCGCTGCCGGTGATCGTGGTGCTGAGCTTGCTGCTGGTGTCGGGTCTGATGACGCCGGTGCTGGTGCGGCTGGTTGCAAAGCGGCGTTTCGCTGGACTGGAGCTCAGGCAGGGTGCGCCCTGGTGGCTGGGCCTGGCCTGGTCGCTTGGCCATGGTTTGCTGGCCTTGCTGGCCCTGCTGGTGAGCATCCCCTTCTGGTTGATTCCGCCACTGGTGCTGGTCGTGCCGCCGCTGATCTGGGGCTGGCTCGGCTACCGGGTGTTTTCATTTGATGCGCTGGCCGAACATGCCGATGCCCAGGAGCGGCAGCAGTTGCTCAGAGAACATCGTGTGCAGTTGCTGGGCATGGGGTTGGTGACCGGTTACCTTGGTGCAGCGCCTGCAGCGATCTGGGCTTTCGGTGTGATGGCGGTCGCTTTGGCGCCGGTGCTGGTGCTGGTCTCGATCTGGCTGTACATGCTGGTCTTTGCTTTTTCAACGCTGTGGTTCACGCATTACGTTCTGGCTGCTTTGCAGCAGCAGCGCCAGCGCCAAGCTCCTTCTGCCAGCGACAATGAAGCGGTCAATCAAGTCGATACCGACTTGCTGCTGGCGCAACTTCCTCCGGTTTGAGCCCACATGAAAATTGGTCTGATCATCATTGGCGACGAGATCCTCTCGGGCAAACGCCAGGACAAACATATGTCCAAGTTCATCGCTTTACTGAGCGCGCGCGGCATGAGCTTGTCCTGGGTGCAGTACCTGGGTGACGACCGTGATCACATCACGGCGCAGCTGCGCCAGGCCTTTGCCAGCGGAGATCTGGTCTTCAGTTGTGGCGGCATCGGCGCCACGCCTGACGACCATACCCGCCAGGCCGCTGCGGCAGCGCTCGACCGCGAATTGCTGCTGCATCCGCAGGCACGCGAGTTGATCTGGCAGCGCATTTCCGAGATGGCCGCCGAATCGGGGCAGACTATCGGCCCCGATAGCCCGGACGCGCTGCGCCGTTTCGAGATGGGACGCTTCCCTGCCGGCGCCGACATCATTCCGAACCCGTACAACAAGATCCCCGGCTTCTCAGTCGGCAGCGTCTACTTCGTGCCGGGATTTCCGGTGATGGCCCATCCGATGATGGCCTGGGTGCTCGATGAGCGCCATGCTGACTTGCATCGGGCCGTTCACCTGCAGGAAAAGTCATTGATCGTCCAGGGTGCGATGGAAGCGAGCTTGACGCCGCTGATGCAGGAGGTCGAAGCGCAGTTCCCGGGCATCAAGGTATTCAGCCTGCCCAGCGTCGACCATCCGCAATGGGGCCGACATATCGAGTTGGGCGTCAAACTCGAGGCTGAAGGGGCGCCCGAGATTCTGGAGCCCGCCTATGAGGCGCTGAAGGCGGGCGTGTTTCAGTTTGGTGCGTGTGTAAGCGCCGAAATGGTGCGTTGACCGGCAAACTATTGCACCGCTATGGTGCAAATGGCTTTGTCTCATGCATAAATTTCGCCGTCCCTGCCAGAGTCAAAGACAAGCCTGATTTGAAGGCTTTGTTGGCACATATACTGCTTAGGTTACATTGCCGTGCTCGACTGAAAGCGCGTGCCGAATTCCAGTTTTTCCCCAATTTATTTTTCCGCTAGCTAGGAGTGATTGATGGCCAAGACCGTCGCCGATGTGATGAATATGGTGAAAGAAAACGAAGTCAAGTTCGTTGACTTTCGCTTCACTGATACCCGTGGCAAAGAGCAGCATGTGACCGTGCCTGTCTCGCATTTTGACGAAGACAAATTCGTCTCCGGCCATGCATTTGACGGCTCGTCGATCGCCGGTTGGAAGGGCATTGAAGCCTCCGACATGCTGTTGATGCCTGATCCGAACACCGCCAACATCGATCCGTTCTTCGAAGAACCGACCTTGATCATGTCCTGCGACGTGGTCGAGCCCAGCGATGGCAAGGCCTATGAACGCGATCCGCGTTCGCTGGCCAAGCGCGCTGAAGCTTATTTGAAGGCTTCCGGTCTGGGCGATGCGGCCTTTTTTGGTCCAGAGCCTGAATTCTTCGTTTTCGACAGCGTTCGCTGGGGCACCGACATGTCGGGCTGCTTCTCGAAGATCGAATCGGAAGAAGGCGCATGGAACACCGGCAAGGAATACGAGCACG
>CANFIC010000069.1 GCA_947446685.1 Burkholderiales bacterium | reverse complement strand
GGCGTAATCAGCCAGCGAGTCAGGCCAGACCGGTACACCCATCGACTCATAGGCGCCGAGGTTGCGGTTCGCATTGATCATCAGGCTGCCGACCTGCCCGCCCAGACGCAACACGGCGTGCATTGCAAGCGACATGCCTTGATGGTTCTGCAGGCCTTTGTCGACCCCACCCATGCGGCTGCCTCGGCCGCCGGCCAGAATCAGTCCGGTGATGGCTTCAATTTCAATCATGCTGGATTCTCGCCGCAATGCGGCAGCAAATCAGCGCTGGGCGTTCGGAAAGAACAATTGCTCGCCGCCAATCTTGTAGCTGGCAATCACTGCCTGACCCTCGGGCGATACAACCCAATCCGAAAAAGCCTGGGCCAGCGCGGTCTTGGTATGCGGATGCCGGGCCGGATTGACGACGATGACGCCATATTGATTGAACAGCTTGTTGTCACCTTCCAGCAGCACCGCCAACTTGCCGCGGTTCTTGAACGACAACCAGGTGCCACGATCGGTCAGCACATAACCATCGGTGCTGGCAGCGATATTCAAGGCCGGGCCCATGCCGCAGCCGCAGGCGCGGTAGTCGATCGACAGTTCGGGCGTCTTGGCCGCAGGGTTGTCGATGCCAGCCGTTTTCCAGAAGCGCAGCTCGGCCGCATGGGTGCCGCTCTTGTCGCCACGGGAGACGAAAACCTGCCCGGAAGCCGCCAATTTCTTCAAGCCGACGACCAGGTCGCGGCCGCGCACGCCAGCCGGATCGGCAGCCGGGCCAACCAGCACGAAATCGTTGAACATCACCGCCCGGCGCGCCAGACCGAAACCTTCAGCAACGAGCTTTTCTTCGGCGACCTGGTCATGCACGAACAGCACATCGGCATCGCCGCGCCGGCCCATGTCGAGCGCCTGTCCAGTGCCCTGTGCCACCACCCTGACCTCGATGCCACGCGCCTTGGTGAAGGCCGGCAGCAAATGGGCAAACAGGCCCGATTGCTCGGTGCTGGTGGTCGACGCCATCATGATCGTCTTGTCCTGGGCCAAAGCCGGCAGACTCAACCAAGGTGCGAGGCAAAGTGCCAGCAGCGCCAGCCGTTTCAATGCGCTTGATTTCATTCCTGGTTCCATTTCAGTTGTCCTTTCAAAAACAGCGCTGCGCTGTCCCCGACCGGCTCGCTGAAGAAGCGTGCGGTCGGCATATCGGCCAAGATCTTCCCATGCTCGAGGTAGATCACGCGGCTGGCCAGGCGCTTGGCCTGACCGAGATTGTGCGTGCTCATGATCAAGGTCATACCGGCAGCCTTGAAGCCGGCCAGCAATTCTTCAATGTCTTTCTTGGCCGAGGGGTCGAGGTTGGCAGTCGGTTCATCAAGGAACAGCAAGGCCGGGCGCGTTGCCCAAGCCCTTGCCAGGGCCAGCCGCTGCTGCTCCCCGCCCGACAAGGCGCGCGCCGGACGGTCACGCAAGGCCGTCAGCCCTGCCAACTGCAGCGCCTGCAAGGCCAATGTGGCTCTCGACGCCGCCGGTACCTTGGCCAGCCAGAGCGCCAGGCGCAGGTTGTTCCAGACCGACAGGCGCAGCATGAACGGGCGCTGGAACACCATCACCTGCCTGGCCGCACTGGCGAGCCGCTGGCCGGAATGGCCGGGCAGCAAGCCGTGCAAGGCCTGCAGCAAGGTGGTCTTGCCCGAGCCATTGGCCCCGATCAGCGCGATGAAGTCGCCCTGATTGACTTGCAGATTGACATCACGCAGCGCAGTGACAGCGCCGAATTTGGCGCCGAAATCGGACAGGCTGATCAGCGGCCCTGTATCGCTCATCACCTGGCCCCTGCAGCATCGGCGCGCTGTGCACCCTGGCTCAGCGCGATCGCCAGATTGACCAGGCCGACCAGGGCCAGCAAGACCAGACCCAGCGCCAAGGCCAGCGGCAGATCGCCCTTGCTGGTTTCAAGCGCGATGGTGGTGGTGATGACCCGCGTCACACCGTCGATATTGCCGCCGACGATCATCACCGCCCCGACTTCCGACACTGCGCGGCCGAAGGCGGTCAGCAGGATCGTAGCGACCGCCCAGCGCTCGTGCAGCAGCATCAGCAAGGCATTGATGATCGGCCGCCCGCCCATTGAGCGCAGTTGATCGCCGCCATCGCGCAGGCTGTCGCGCACCAGTTGGCGCGACAGCGCCGCCACCACCGGCAGTACCAGCATCGTCTGCGCGATCACCATTGCACCGGGCGTGAACAGGATGCCCCATGAACCGAGCGGTCCGCTGCGCGACAGCAGCAGATAAACCACCAGCCCCACCACCACCGACGGCAGAGCCAGCAAAGTATTGAGCAACACCACCAGCGCACGGTGACCGGGCATCCGGGTCACCGCCAGCCAGGCTCCCAGCGAAAGGCCGAATCCGGCGGCGATCAGGCAGGCTGCGCCGCTGACCGAGAGGGACAGCTCAACGGTGCGCAGCAGCACGGGGTCTGCATCGAGCACCAGCGAAATCGCGGTGCGCAGACTTTCAGCAAAGGCGTTCAAGGCGAGGGGAATAACAACGGTGCTGCAGTATCACATCAAGGCGGCCAGCGGCAGATTCAGCAACAGGTTCTGCGGCTTCAGCCGGAGCGTCTGCTCGGCGTTCATGGCCAGCCCGAGGTAGACCGGTTTGGCCTTGCCGCCTGCAGTCATCACCGGGTTGAGTTCAGCAGCATCGTCGAATTCAAGCCTGAACAGGCTGATCAAGCGCTGCATGCGTTCGGCGTCGACCGGCCGGTCTTCATAGAGATCGTTGAGCAGTCGCATCGCCTCGACATCGAGGCCGACATGCCAGCGCCAAGCAGGGTCGTCGATCTGCTGCAGCGGCGTGATCTTGACCTTGCAGCCAAGGAAATGGCGGATCCAGGCTTCCATCACCCGCGACAGCGCCTTCAGCCCGGACTGACTGCGGATCAGGGTGAAGCTCAGGCCATGGCCGAGGTCATTGCTGATTTCATGCGTCAGGTCGAGCGCGAACAAATGGCGTCCGCTGCGCTGCCAGTAATCGCTGGCGTTCTCGGGCGCCAGCACCGCCATCTCGACCTTGCGCAGGGGCGCCTGGGCCTGCAGCAGCAGACGGCCGATGCTGCCCAGGCCGGCGGTTTCCTGCAACATATCGACGGATTCGAGATCGGCGCAGAGCAAGCGGCCTTCGGTCAGCGTCAGACGCTGGGGCCGGAACAGCAGCTCGGCGGCGCGCGCCTGGAAGGCATCATCGCAAGCGTCGAGCAGATGGCGCAAGACAGCCTGCACGATTGCGTCGATGAACAGCGGCGGCACATCGATGCGCTGGCTGCGCATCAGGCCGAGGTAATAGGCCTCCAGCGACCCGGCCGCAAGCAGGGCGTCGCGGAAAGCAAGGAACATCGCGTAATTGGCACGCGCATCTGCGTCCTTCAGCGCGCCGAGTTGCTTGGCGCTAACTGCGCTGACCGGTGCCGCGCGCAGCAGCTGGTGCAAGGCGATTTCGGCTCGGCAGGATTCGGGCAGCAAAGCCAGTTCAGGCAAGTCCAGGAACAGGCGCAAATAGGCTTCGGTCGGTTTCAGCCAACCCTGCGGCGTCAACTCGAGATGAACATAGCCGCAGGCCGGCCAGAAGTCACTCATCAGCGCAAGACGATGCTGGCGCCGAGAGTCGCCAGGCGCTGCCGGTCTTGCCCGCTTGCGTCACTTTTTCGGCTGGGCCTTCGCCGCCTCGGCAGCTGCTGGCGCAACCGGTGCCGATGCAGCTACCGGCGGCACAAAAGGCCCTGGGTCGGCACAAGCAGGAGTCACCACTGGCGCTGATGCCGGCTTGCCTGCCGCCTTGGCAGTCTTGCGGTAGCTGTCGGCGACGCGGTTCATCGACTGGCAGGTCTGATAGGCCGCGACCTTGTCAGACCAGGCGGTCTTGGCTGCGGTCAACGCCGCTTTTTCCTTGGCTTCGTCGCTCGGCGCAGGCAGCTTGGCCCAGACCGAACCAGCCAGCATGGCAGCGGTGATCGCAGCGATTGAAATTGAATATGAGCAGCGCATGGGTTTGTCCTCGTCGGTCTCAGTGCTGGGCAGCCACACCTGCGTCGGCTTTGGCCGGCGGGGTGCGATGCTCGGGAATCCTGCCTGAACGGATGTCTTCGTACCAAAGGTCATGGTGTTCGCGCGCCCAGGCCTCGTCGACATAACCGGTCTTCATGCCCTCCAGGGCACCCTTGGTGCCGATGGTGCCGAGATAGATATGGCCCATGAACAAGACCATCATCAGGACCGTTGCAACACCGTGAACCATGTTGGCGATCTGCATGTCACCGCGCAGATAGCCCATGCCGGGCACCAGCTTGTCGAGTACCAATCCGGACGCCACGACCACGAAGCCAAGTACAAACACCCCTGCCCAGAAAACGAATTTCTCGCCAGTGTTGTAGCGCTCCGAAGGAACATGCTCCTTGCCGAACATGCCGCCGCCCTTGAGCAGCCAGACCAGGTCGTTGCGCGACGGGATGTTGTCGCGCATGAAGGTGAGGAAAACGACCACCAGCGACACCGCGAACAAAGGCCCGGCGAAATTGTGCGCGGTTTTCAGCGCATAGCTGAGCCAGCCGAACAAGGTGGCGCCGAGTACCGGCAGCAGGAAGAACTTGCCGAAAGCCATCACCAGACCGGAAATCGCCAGCACCGAAAACGCCGCGGCATTGCTCCAATGTGCAGCCCGCTCGAAATAGCTGAAGCGTTCGATTTTCCGGCCGGTGTCGGGCTTGTGTCCGCCCAACGGGCCCTTGGTGTAATAGAACATGGCCAAACCGAGCAGCGTGATCAGCAGCAAGGATCCGCCGTAAGGAATGATCCATTGGTTGCGCACCTGGCGCCAGGCTTCACCAGCCGTTGTCAGGCGCGAGCCCGGATACTGGACGAAGGGCTGGATCAGCACGCCCTGCTCGGCGCCGGGCAGATTACTGATGCCTTTTTGTACGCCGGAGACATGCACGGCACGCCAGAAAGGCGCGTTATTGCCCGGCTGGCTCTTCGAGCGCTGGGCGTTGCTTTCGTCGGCCTGTGGTTCGGCAGGCGCGACAAATGCCGCCGCCGAAGCCGCCATCGCCGGGTTGGCTGAGGTCTGTGCAAGCACCACTGGCATCGCCAGGCTCATCGCCAGGCAGGCCAGCAACCTTGCTGTCTGAATCGGGTATTGCATCGCTGCTCCCCAGTGCTTAACGCACGTAATCGTTTTGCGCTTGGTTGCGCCGGCGCATCTGCTCTTGCCAGGAGGTCTTGTCGCCAGCCTTCCAGCCCGGTGCCGCGAAAGCGGGGTTGGCTGCTGCCGACACCGACCAGGCCGGCGCGTCCCAGGACTTGGCCGACCCATCCAGGCGCTGCGCGCGCTCGCCACAGGCGGACAGCGTCAATACGGCCGCAATCACCGCGACGAGCTGCAATCCACCGGCCCTCACTTTTTCACCTCGGCCGCGCCGCTTTGCACCGGTTTGCCATAGGCCGTACCCCAGCCCCAGACTTCGCTGCCCTTGCCGCGATTGAGCACGCGGGTACGGAAGATGTCCGCCACCACATCGCCATCACCCCCCAGCAAAGCCTTGGTCGAGCACATCTCGGCGCAGGCTGGCAACTTACCTTCCGAGAGGCGGTTGCGGCCGTATTTCTCATTCTCGGCTTCGCTGCCGTTGACTTCAGGGCCGCCAGCGCAGAAGGTGCATTTATCCATCTTGCCGCGCAAGCCGAAATTGCCGTTGCTCGGGAACTGCGGTGCGCCGAATGGGCAGGCATAGGAGCAATAGCCGCATCCGATGCAGATGTCCTTGTCGTGCAGGACCACGCCCTCGTCGGTGCGGTAAAAGCAGTTGACCGGGCAGACCGCCATACAGGGGGCGTCCGAGCAATGCATGCAGGCGACCGAAATGCTTTTCTCGCCAGCCACACCGTCATTGAGTGTGACCACGCGGCGCCGGTTGACGCCCCAGGGCACATCGTTCTCGGCCTTGCAGGCTGTTACGCAACCGTTGCACTCGATGCAACGCTCGGCGTCGCAGATAAATTTCATTCTTGCCATGTCAGTCTCCGTTGGGCGGTGAGGTTCAGCGGAACATCAGGCGGTTGCCTTCTGAACCTGGCATACCGTCGTCTTGGTCTCTTGCATCATCGTCACGCTGTCATAGCCGTAGGTGGTAGCCGTATTAACCGCTTCGCCTCGAACAATCGGCGCTGCGCCTTCCGGGTAATACTGCAGCAGGTCGATACCTTGCCAGCGACCCGAGAAGTGGAAGGGCAGCCAGACGGTTTCGCGGTCGACCCGCTCGGTCACCAATGCCTTGACGGTCAGCTTGGCGCCGGTCGGCGTGGTGACCCAGACATCTTCGCCGTCACGGATACCGCGGTCATTGGCTGTCGCCGGGTTGATCTCGACGAACATTTCCTGCTGCAACTCGGCCAGCCAACGGTTAGCGCGGGTTTCTTCGCCGCCACCCTCGTACTCGACCAGACGCCCTGAACTCATGATCAACGGGAAGGTCTTGCCGATGTCCTTGTTCTTTTCCTGCACGCTCTTGAACAAAGTGGGCAAACGCCAGAAGGCCTTCTTGTCGTCATGGGTCGGGTATTTGGCGACCAGGTCCGGACGCGTCGAATAGAGCGCTTCACGGTGCTGCGGAATCGGATCAGGGAAGTTCCAGACCACCGCACGGGCCTTGGCGTTGCCAAACGGATGGCAGCCATGCGCCATCGCGACGCGCTGGATGCCGCCCGACAGGTCGGTCTTCCAGTTCTTGCCTTCGGCGGCCTTCATCTCGGCCTCGGTCAGGTCGTTCCACCAGCCGAGTTTTTTCAGCAGCAGGTGATCGAACTCGGGATAACCGGTGGTGATCTCGGCGCCCTTCGAATGTGAGCCGTCTTCGGCCAGCAAATTCACACCTTCGCGTTCGACGCCAAAATTCGCACGGAAGTTACCGCCACCCTGCATCACATGCTTGGAGGTGTCGTAGAGATTGGGCGAGCCTGGATGCTTCAGTTCGGGCGTGCCGTAACAAGGCCAGGGCAGACCGAAATAGTCGCCGTCGAGCTTGTAGCCGGTTTCCTTGTCGATGCCGCCATTGGCCTTGAGCGTCTTCACATCGAAGACATTCATATTGCGCATATGCGCTTTCAGCCGCTCCGGACTCTGGCCGGTGTAGCCAATGGTCCAGACGCTACGGTTGATTTCCCGCAGCAGCGATTCGGGCTCGGGCTCCATCATGCCGCCCTTGCCCGCCACCAGTTTATGGCTCTTGGTCAACTCACTGCCAAAGCCGAGTTTTTCCGCCAACTGGTACATGATCATGTGATCGGTGCGCGACTCCCAGAGCGGTTCGATGACTTTCTCGCGCCATTGCAGCGACCGGTTCGAAGCGGTGCAGGACCCGCTGGTTTCGAATTGGGTGCAAGCCGGCAGCAGGAAAACGGCACGGTTCGGGTTCAGGTCTTCGGACTTGCCCGGCATCGCCGCCATCGCAGCGGTTGCCGAAGGGAACGGGTCGACAACGACCAGCAGGTCAAGCTTGTCCATCGCCTTCTTCATCTCGAGCCCGCGCGTTTGCGAGTTCGGCGCATGGCCCCAGAAGAACAGGCCGCGCAGATTGCTTGGCTGGTCGATCAACTCGTTCTTCTCGGTCACGCCGTCAATCCAGCGCGACACGGTCATACCGGGCTTGGTCAGCATGCCAGGGGCAAACTGCTTCTTGATCCACTCGAAGTCGACACCCCAGACCTTGGCGTAATGCTTCCAGGCGCCTTCGGCCAGGCCGTAATAACCGGGCAGCGAGTCGGGGTTGGGGCCGACATCGGTCGCGCCCTGGACATTGTCATGCCCGCGGAAGATGTTGGTGCCGCCGCCGCTGACGCCGACATTGCCAAGCGCCAGTTGCAGGATGCAGGACGCCCGCACGACCGCATTGCCGGTGGTGTGCTGGGTCTGACCCATACACCAGACGACCGTGCTCGGACGGTTGTCGGCCAGCGTCTTGGCTACTTTGTAGCAGGTCGCCTCATCGACGCCGCAGGCCTCAAGGACCTTGTCTGGCGTCCATTTGGCCATGATCTCGTCACGCACTTTTTCCATGCCGTAGACGCGGTCCTTGATGTACTTCTTGTCTTCCCAGCCGTTCTTGAAGATGTGATAAACCAGACCGAAGACAAAGGGAATGTCGCTGCCCGAGCGAATGCGCACATAGTCATCAGCCTTGGCTGCCGTCCGGGTGAAACGGGGGTCGACCACGATCATCTTGCAGCCGGTCTCCTTGGCATGCAGCATATGCAGCATCGACACCGGATGGGCTTCGGCAGCGTTCGAGCCGATATACATCGCCGCCTTCGAATTGCGCATATCGTTGTACGAATTCGTCATCGCGCCATAGCCCCAGGTGTTCGCGACACCGGCGACCGTGGTCGAATGGCAGATCCGCGCCTGGTGGTCGCAGTTATTGCTACCCCACAGGCTGACCCATTTGCGCAGCAAATAGGCCTGCTCGTTGTTGTGCTTGCTGGAGCCGACTATGAAGACCGAATCCGGCCCGCTCTGTGTTTTCAGCTCGATCATCTTGGCCGAAATTTCGGTCAATGCCTGGTCCCAGCTGACCTTCTGATACTTGCCGTTGACCAGTTTCATCGGCGTGCGCAAACGATGCTCGCCTTGGCCATGCTCGCGCAAGGCCGCGCCCTTGGCGCAATGGGCGCCGAGGTTGATCGGTGAGTCAAACACCGGTTCCTGACGCACCCAGACGCCGTTTTCCACCACCGCATCAACCGCACAACCGACCGAACAATGGCCGCAGATCGTGCGTTTGACTTCGACCTTGCGCGAAGCGCCAGCGGGCGCATCCGCCGCAAAGGCCTTTTTCTGCACCAGCGTCAACTGCGAAGCAGCGATGCCAGCACCCACGCCCAAACCGGATCGACGCAGAAAAACGCGCCGGTCCATCGTCGGGATAGCGCGCGACATGCCGCGCGCCAAGCTGTTGACCAGGCCTGAAGTTGAGGACTGGGTGTTGGCCGAGGATTTACGGGTAAGCAGCATATTTTCTCCAGCGGGCCCTGTCAGGCGAGCCCATCAATTCGATCGCAGGAATCAGCAGCGGGTGGTTTCGTAGTAACGCAGCACATGCGGCGTCACTTGATACCCACCGGAATGGACCGTCATTGCTTGCGCAGCCTGTACCGCCGGCGCTGCCGGAGCGACTGCAGGCAAGGTCTTGATTGCGAGCACGGCTGCACCTGCTGTGCCAGCGCCGAGCAACCAGCCGCGACGCTTCAGCGGCGCGGCATCCAGCTTGTCAACGGTGAGTTTCTTGTTCATGGTTATTCTCCGGTGTTGCTGTTCGTGATCCAAATTGAGATCGATCAAGTCCACTTGGCTATCGTGCAATGTAGCCCCTCAGTCTCGCCACGGCATCAGGGAAAACACGGCTACTGCAGAGCGAAAAGATCTGAATTGCCTCAGGTATCAAGCAAATCGAAGGCCTGAGCCTCGACCGCGAAGAAGTCGCGGGTAAACGCGGCGGCGGCAAGGTAAAAGTGAGCCCGCGGTTGAGCGGCCAGCTGATCGCAGAAGGCATCGACCCAGCCGCGCAGATGCGTATTGAAAAAACGCTGCTGCGAGGCCAGATTGCTGACGCCGGGGTCGTCGCCGGCAATCAGATAACGCATGACTTCGCACAGACTGGAGAAATGGTCCTCGGTTTCGAGCACTTCCGGCGGGCGCTCGAGCCCAAGTTCGGCGAGGTCGCTGCGCAGGTCGACCAACGGCTTCTGGTTCAGCGTGCCGGCGATGAACCAGCTGCCATACAGACTGACCGCCGGTTTGCCGACGCCGCCAAACAGGCCGACATATTCATCCTCGATCTCGGCGCATGTGCGCCGGCGCGCCGCCGCCACCAGCTCTGACCAACTGCCTTCCAGGAAGCCTCCGGCAGTTGGCGCCTCGGTCACCGCGACCTGCAGTTGCTCATAAAGGTCGGCTGAAGGCGGGGCGTAGAACAGGCTGGCGAGCAGGCCGTAGACCTCGGCCCGCGCCAACTCCTCGCGGTCGTCAGAGACGCTCCAGTTGAGGACTGCGGCATCGAGCGATGCAGCCTCGGGCGATTTGCGCTGGTTCATAGGTCGGTGATTCTCACTTCGTCCTTGTGGCTGTGGATGTCGATGACGCGGCAGTCACCGCACATCTGCAAGCGTTGCGCGCTCGCTCCCTGGAACATCGGATGACCGCCGAGCTTGGCCATCATCAGCTCGATCGCTTTGGGCGTCGAGAACGGTTTGGCGCAGCGGATGCAGCAATAGGGTTCGACCTCATTGAGGACCCGCAGCTGTTTGCGGGCCCGTCCGCCATCCGCCAGCAAAAGCCGCGGCAGCAGCGTGATCGCGTTCTCGGGGCAGGTCGTCGCGCACAAGCCGCATTGCACACAGTTCTTCTCGATGAAGCGCAGTTGCAACTTCTCGGGGTTGTCGGCCAGGGCGGCTGATGGACAAGCGCTGACACAACTCAAGCACATCGAGCAACGATCAGGATCGACCACCAAACTGCCGAAAGGACTGCCCTGCGCCGGCAAGGCGATTTCATCCGGCACCGTCAGCGCTTGAGCCGCCAGATGCTCGATTGCCAGGTCCAGCGTGGAACGCTTGTCTGCCTGCACGGTAAAGGTGGCTGCGCGAGCCACCACCTGCGCCGGCGCGACCTGCAAGGCCGCATCGAGCTCGACCAGATCACGCGCATCGCGGGCCTCGAGCAGGGCCAGATGCTGTCCCTGCAAGCCCAGTCCGGTCAAGATTTCTTGCGCCAGCGCCATTTGTTCCCGCAAGGCGGCACGGTATTCAGGCGCCTCCTCGCCAGTCATCAAGACCCAGACCTGCGCAGCACCGAAGGCGATCGCGGACAACCACAGATCGATGCCGCAGGACGCCGTATGCCAGACTTCCAG
Organism: Burkholderiales bacterium; assembly: GCA_947446685.1. Taxonomy (GTDB): domain Bacteria; phylum Pseudomonadota; class Gammaproteobacteria; order Burkholderiales; family Burkholderiaceae_C; genus Paucibacter_A. The sequence continues at coordinate 2,402 of CANFIC010000069.1, read as the reverse complement.
CGGCAGCACACGCGCCGGCACACCATGACTTGCCGCATCGACAGCCGCAGCGCGGCCAAGCTCGCCAATCAGCGCAGCGCCTGCGCCCTGGCTGTGGATCAGCAGCGCCGCATTCTTGCCACCAGCGCGGTGATAAGTAGCCAACAGCGTGCGGATCTTCTTGCCCTGTTCGGCAGGTCCGGGCGTCGCATAGCTGATCGCACCGCTCGGGCAGACCGTCGTGCAGGCGCCGCAACCGACGCAGAGATGGGGCTCGACGATGATTCCTGCCAGGGTAGCGCCGCCGGCCTTGCCCTTGCGCGACGCATCGCTGCGGATCGCACGCGCCGAGCAGACATCGATACAGGCGTTGCAGCCGATTTTTTCGTTGCGGCTATGCGCGCAGACCTTCTGCTTGTAATTGAAGAACTTGGGCTTCTCGAACTCGCCGACGCTGTCGGCCAGTTGCAGCACCGCAGTCAAGAGCTGGCTGTCGTCCCGGGCATGGAAATAGCCCTGGGGCGGCTGATGCAGCGACAGAAAAGGCGTCGATTGCAGGTCGAGCACCAGGTCAAAGGACTCGCTGAACTGCTGCGGCTCACGGGTAAAGTCGATCGCCGCGGCGGCATCACAAGCCCGTACGCAGTCGCGGTGGCTGCCGCATTTGGCCAGATCGACCTGGTAACTGAAGTCGATCGCGCCGGTCGGGCAAGCATCGATGCAGGCATTGCAGCGCGTGCACAGGTCAAGATCGATCGGATTGCTGCGCGTCCAGCTGACCTCGAAGTTGCCGAGCCAGCCACTGATCTGCGTGACTTGCCCCGAATTGACCTCGAGCGTTTTTTGCTGCTGCAGCGCCCCGCTGCCCTGCACCAGCAAGCTCACCTCGAGCTTGCCGGCCAGCATCTGCGCTGCCCGCTCGGCACGATCCGGCGCGCCGATCACGAGCAAGCGGCCTTGCGACTTGTAACTGACCGTTGACACCGGTTCGGGGTCAGGCATCTGCGCCAGCGCGATCAAGGCGGCGATCTTCGGCGTGGCCGCCTTGGCGTCCTTGGACCAGCCCCCGGTCTCGCGAATATTGACAAAACGGATCGGACGCTCGGCCAGGCCCGGTGCACCCTGGGTCTGCTGATTCAACTCCAGGAACAGCCGGCTTTCCTGAGTGCAGGCAACCAGCAGGTCTTCACCGCTCTTGGCCGCACGCTGGAAGGCTGCCGCCTCGCGCCGGCACAGCGTGGTGTGGACGGTACTCAGGCCCGCGCCGGCCTCAGGGCCGAGCGCCTTGATCAGGGCCGGGCCGTCCAGCGGCATCGTCTTGTTGCAATCGCAAATCAGGGTCGTCATTGCTTGAGCTCAGGGTTTCGTTGGCGGGAATCGAGGCATGGTCTGGCAGAACTTGATCTGCGCTGGCTGCTTCTTCTTCGTCTTCGTCTTCAAACAGCCCCAGCATGCTCGACTGGTTCATCTGCCGCAGCATTGCCAGCGGGATCGGGTCGGGCTTGCCGTAATCGTCGATATAGGTGTCAAGCCCATCCATCACGTTGAAATGGGGGTCGCTGAAGAGCTTTTTCATTGCCGCGCGCTTCACGCTCTCGTCGACGCCGCCAGCGACAAAGCGCGAGTAATCGGAATCATGCGTCAGCTGAGCCACATCGGCCAGGGTCAGTGGCGGCGCGGCAGGCGGCGCTGGTGGCGGGTCTGCCAATGGCTGCACCGGTTGCGCTGACAGAACAGGCAGCGGCGCAGCTGGCTCGGCCGGCAATTCACCCGCCCGGGCTTGCGCCTTGCGGCGGCCCCAACGCGCCAGAAAGCCGGCGTCCTTTTCCGGATCCATCATTGCCTCTCTTCGGGCGGCAAAAACGACTGCGGGCGCCGACGCCTCTTCGGCTCGGGCCGGTAATGCTGATCGGTATAAGCCTGCAGCCATTCGACCAGATCAGATTGCAGCGGCACATTGTCGACGCGCTCCTGGGCATCGAGCCAGCGCCCGGCTTCGGTATAGGACAGGCTGACAGTCTCGGCCCAGGCCCGCGAAGGATCCTCGTCATCGATGCGCCAGACCACGAACCAGACCGGAGCACCCGAGCTGAGATTGAGGTAATAGCCTTCGGCCTCGTCGGCAAATAATTCGAGCTTGAAGTCCGGATGCAAGCTGCGCTGCACCCGGCCATCGTCGCGCAAGACCCGCGACGCTGTTCCGAAGGCTTCTTCATGCGCGACCACATCGACCAGGGAGAAGCGCCAGGCTTCCCATTGATTCGGATTGGCTTCGCGATCGATCACGACGGCGACATGCAGAGCCGGACGCGCTTGCGCCAGCTGGTTGCTTGGATTGGACGGATTCGACATCAGGGCCAGTCTAGACCTGGCGGCGATTGCCATAACTCAGGTCAAACCCGCTGCGGCCCGCAATTTCAAGG
>CANFIC010000068.1 GCA_947446685.1 Burkholderiales bacterium | reverse complement strand
ACAAACGGCCAACGCCACCGACGACCAACAACACAATCAACATGATCGAATAGGAAATGCCGAAGGTGTCGGGTGCGACGAACTGCACATAGTGCGCGTAAAGGCTGCCGCTCAGGGAGGCGAGCACCGCACTGAACATGAACGCGAACACCTTGGTTTGAGCCACGTTGATGCCCCGCGCCGAAGCCGCCGCTTCGTCGGCATGCACGGCCTTGAGCGCCAGGCCGAAACGCGATCGCACCAGCTGTTCGGTGACAAAAAATACCACGCAAACCACGCCGAAGATGAACCAGTAAAGCTGCGACGGGTCTTTCAACACGATAGACCCGAAGGTCAGACGGGGCACGCCGGTGACACCTGACGACCCCCCGGTCCAGGCGCTGGCATGGCGCAGAACACCATCAAGTACAACCGGGAAACCCAGCGTGGCCATGGCAAGGTAATAGCCCCGCAGGCGCAAGGTCGGCACGCCGACGATCAGCGCGAGCAGCGCTGCCACGGCCATTCCGGAGGGCATCGCCAGCCAGCCGGACCAACCCGCCTTGGTGGTGAGCAAGGCCGTGCTGTAGGCACCTATGGCGACAAACACGCCGTGGCCGAGTGACAGTTGGCCGCCAAACCCCAGCAGAACATCAAGCCCGAGCACGACAATCAATGCCAGCAGGATGAAGGTCCACACGCTCAGTTGGTACTCATCGCTCCCCATCAGCGGTATGACGCCAAGCAACAGCATGGGTAACCACAAGAGCGCGCGCGGCTGCGAAAAAAGGCTGGCCCCGATCTTCATCGAGCCTGCTCCGCACGTCCGCCGAACAGGCCCTGCGGCCGCACAGCCAGCACGACGAGCAGCGCGATGAAGGCATAAGCATTCTGCAGATCCGAAGAGAGCATGCCAACGCCCAGGCCTTCGATGATGCCGATGACGACGCCGCCGGCAATCGCACCGAACGGATTCGCAAGGCCACCCGCAACGGCAGCGGTGAAGCCTTTGAGCGCGAGGATCACGCCGTTGTCGTAAGACATCATGAGCGTCGGTGTCAACAGCACCCCGCCCAGCGCGCCAAGCAGCCCGCTGCCCATATAGGCATAAAGCACCATGCGCTTTGGATCGATGCCAACGGTTTGCGCCGCGGCCGGGTTGTCAGCGCAGGCGCGCAGGGCCTTGCCCATCCGCGTACGGTAGAGCACGATCCACAGCCCGATGGAAACAAAAAACGTCACGGCAAGCGTGATCAGGGCGCCGTAAGTCATCACCGCACCGAGCAGGTTCACCGAGCCGCGCGGGAACAGCTTGAAGGTCTTGTACTCTGTGCCCCAGAGCAGTCCGGCGCCACCGCGCATTGCGATGGCAACGGCCAGCGTCACCATCACGAAAGTGAAATCGCTGCTGCCCTGGCGCGCCTGCCGCAGAACCAGGAAAAGCAAAGCCGCCAGCCCGACGATCAACGCGAAGGTCGCGCCGATCGCCGTGGCGGTTGAAAGGCTGCCCGAGCCGAACAACGCCATCAGCGAATACGCCGTGAGACCGCCCAGCACTACAAATTCGCCCTGCGCAAAATTGACCACTTTGCTGGCCTTGAACACCAGACTGAACCCGGCACCGATCAGGCCGTAAACGGCGCCAACGGTAACGCCGCCGGAAACGAACTGAGGAATGACGGAAAAATCCATAAATCTTGCGCGAGGACCGGGGCGAAGGGCTTTATTTCTCGTAGTCCGCCAGACGCCAGCCCTGTGGCGTTGCGATCATCATTACCAAGGCATCGCTGGTCAGGCCGCCATGGTCAGTGGCCGAGAATGTGAAGGTGCCAGTGACGCCGACGAAGTTCTTCACCCGCGTCTCGAACCAGTCGCGGATCTTGGCGCGGTCGTCGCCGACTTCCTCAAGCGCCTTGAAAGTCATCTGCGCCGAGTCGTAGGCGACGCCGGCAAACATGTCGGGTGGCACACCGTACTTCGCCTGGAACAGCTTGGCAAAGTTCTCACTCGGCGCGCGCTGCGGATGCTTGGCAGGAAGCTCTTGCCAGACCAACACCGGCGCACCGACAACAGGTTGCCCCACCACATCCTCGCCAACGGCATTGCGGAAGGCGGAATTCGCCTGCCCGTGGCCGGAAACCAGCGGAGTCTTGAAGCCAAGCTCTGCGGCGTTGCGATAAACGACGACTGAAGGCGCGCCAATGCCGTGCACGAAGATCGCATCGACGTTGGCTGAGCGGAGGTTGGTCAACTGTGGCTTGAGGTCGGTCGCGGTAGACGCAAAAGACTCCTCGCGACCGACAACCACGCCCTTGGTTGCAGCTAGCCTGCGCATGTTGTCGCGCCCGTCTTCGCCATAAGCATCGGATGAGTACAGCACACCCATTCGTTTCCAACCGGCGCGCCTGGCGTAATCAAGCACCTTGCCAACCGACAGCTCGCCGCCCTGCCCCGGGCGGAAGACAAACTTGCGCTGCGCAACCGGCTCGACCACGCCAACACCTGAGACCGGCGGCAGCATCACGATCCCTGCTTCATTGACGATGGGGATTGCGGCCATTGCATCGCCCGTGCGACTTGGGCCGAGGATGACGGAAACCTTGTCTTGCGTGATCAGCTTGCGGACCGACAGCACGGCGGCCGTTTCCTGGCTCTTCGAATCCTCCAGGATCAATTCGACCTTGCGACCCTTGATGCCCCCGGCCGCATTGACCTGGTCAACGGCCAGACGCGCGGCCTTGGCTTCGGCATCACCGAGGAAGGACGCCGGGCCGGTCACTGCGTAGACTGCGCCGATCCTGAAAGGCTCCGACTGCGCAGCAACCTGAGCTGCGCTGAGCACGCCGAGAAGGCCGAACGCGGCAAAAGCAAGCGTGCGACGGCTGGAAAAAATTTTAGAACGATCGTTCGTTAGTTTTATGGCACGTGTCATCTGTCTCGTCTCCTGTCGAAATTGCTGGATGGATGCTGCAGCCGTCAGACTGCCGCGGACTGGCCTTCCCAGAACGGCTTGCGTACTTCACGCCGCAAAATCTTCCCGAAGGAAGACATCGGCAGCGTGGGCACCAGTTCGATACGCTTGGGAACCTTGAAGCGCGCCATCAGGCGCGAGCAGTGACTTTCGAGATCCGCGGGCGTGACGAGCGCGCCCGGGCGCGGCACAACGGCCGCATAGATGATCTCGCCCCACTTCTTGTCCGGAATGCCGACCACGGCGCACATCTGCACCGCGGAGTGCTGGCTAAGCACCGCTTCGACTTCGGCGGGGTATACGTTCTCCCCCCCGGTAATGATCATGTCTTTCTTGCGGTCGACGATGTACAGATAGCCTTCTTCATCGAAGCGACCCATGTCCGACAGCGTGAACCAGTCGCCGTGGCGCGCACTTGCCGTCGCCTCGGGGTTCTTGAAGTACTCGCGGATCAGGATCGGCCCGCGGATCCAGATTTCGCCGGTCTCGCCCGGTTTGACTTCATGGCCGTTGTCGTCGACGAGTTTCACGTGGAAGCCGGGGATCGTGCGACCCACCGAGCGCAATTTGCGGCGCTGGTCACGACCTTGCAAGTTGGTGACGATACCGACTTCAGTCGCGCCGTAGAACTCATTGAGATCACCCACCGGGAAGATTTCAAGCAGGGCTTCCTTGGTATGGGTCATCAATGGCGCACCGGCACTGACCAAGGTTTTCATCGATGACAAGTCATGGCTGGCCGCCAACCCGCTGCTGACGATGGCATCCCACATCGTCGGCACCATGAAGCCCCAGGTGACTCGATGCCGCTCTATGCTTTGGAGAAGGTTGGCCGGCGTCGGGTCCGCCGTGACGATGACCGTCCCGCCGCGAAACACCTGCGTCATCATGAACAAAGTGGGCGCCTCGTGGAAGAGCGGCGCGCCGACGATTTCGATGCTGTCGGGGCCGATGTCGTAAAGCATGGCGCAGCGTTTGAAGAAAGCCACGAAGCGGCCGTGCAGATTCACGCAACCCTTGGGAAAACCCGTGGTGCCTGCCGTGTAACCCTGGAAGAAACAGCCTTCGACGTCAGCGTCCTGCTCGGGAGCCTCGGGCGATGCCGCCTTCAGCAATTCTTCATAGTTGAATTTTCCGGGCAGAACCGCATCGGAGACGATCAGGTTGCCTTTGACGGTCTCTAGCCGACCGCCAAGCTCACTGACGATGGCGTCGAACGCCGAGTCAAACAGCAGCGCGCTCGCCTCCGCATGGTTCACGACGTAATCGATCTCGGCGGCAACATAACGAAAGTTCAATGGCACTGCCGAGGCGCCGAGCACAGCAATCGCGTGGTAGGCCTCGACATAGCGAACACTGTTCACCATCAGCAGAGCAACACGATCACCAGGGCCGACGCCAAGGCCTCGCAAGGCGCTCGCAAGACGACAAACCCGATCCCAGAGTTGCGCGTAGGTGAGGCCAGTTTCATCTTCCGCACCCGCCGCAAGCACAGCAAGCTTGTCAGGCGTATTCAGGGCGTGCCACTCAAGGGCATTCCCAATCGTCCTTGGCATGTATTTTGTCTCCGCTTTGGTCCCTTGCAGTCCACATCATGGCGGGCTGCAGCCGTCCGTTTTTAGTGTACGTTCGTTAGGCTAAAGCGTCAAATTTTCCTGTTCAGGGCGTGAATCACCCCGCAAAAATTCGATCTTGATTACCGACGTCTCAGTCTTGACAAGATCTCAAATGAGATACATAGTTCAGGCCAATCCAAGATCCTTAGCAATGAGCGCACAAACTTCCATGCTCCACATTCGGGTGGACGATGACATCAAAGAGCAGGCAACTCAGGCGCTGTCTGCAATGGGCCTGTCTGTTTCGGACGCCGTGCGACTGTTTTTGCACCGCGTGGTTATTGATCAGGCTTTTCCCCTTGAACTCAAGGTGCCGAACGCAGAGACCATCGCCGCCATGGAAGAGTCGCGCGCCATGATGGCAAGACGGCGCGCCCGCTTCACGTCAGCAGATGAGTTGTTTGCCGATCTTGATAAAAACAGCGTCAAGTAAACGTGCAACGCTGCCACGGGCCGCCGACTACTCAAAGGCGTTCCTGAAGGATTGGCAACGCTTGTCACATTCGGGCCGTTTTGATCTGGTTCGACTCAAAGAGGTCATGATTTTATTGATCGCCAATGAGTCGCCCCTTGGTCCTGAATGGCTGGATCACCCGTTGAAAGGAGCGTGGGCGGATCACAGGGAATGTCACATTGGGGGCGATTTTTTGCTGATTTACCAGATTGAGGCCAACGCTATCAACTTTGTACGATCGGGTACGCACTCGGACCTGTTCAGCCATTGACAGGCTCTTCTACAAGCCGCCCGCCGCAGCTCCATCGACTTGCCAAGCCGATCTGCCGCAGTAGCCGGGCAGAAGAAAGCCGCTTGCCTGTATGCTTTAGGGTTGACCCGGCGCGAAAGCTGCTCGCTGCGCCAATTCCAACCCTTGACGGAGTTCCCTGTGATGACCCGAGTGTTCAATTTCAGCGCCGGCCCTGCCGCCCTGCCCGAATCCGTGCTGCGCCAAGCCGCTGACGAGATGCTTGACTGGCATGGCAGCGGCATGTCGGTGATGGAGATGAGCCATCGCGGCAAGGAATTCATTGCGATCCATGCGGAAGCCGAATCGCTGCTGCGCGAGCTGCTGGCCATCCCGGCCAACTACAAGGTGCTGTTCCTGCAAGGCGGGGGCATGGCCGAAAACGCCGTGGTGCCGATGAACCTGCTGCGCGGCAAGGCCGGCGCCGACTACATCAACACTGGCGAATGGTCGAAGAAATCGATCAAGGAAGCCAAGAAATACTGCAAGGTCAACGTCGCGGCCAGCGCCGAAGCCAGCAATTTCAGCTGCGTGCCGGCGCGCGCCGACTGGCAGCTCGACCCCGATGCAGCCTATGTGCATATCTGCTCGAACGAGACCATCGGCGGGGTCGAATACCATTTCACACCCGATGTCGGCAGCGTTCCGCTGGTCGCGGACATGTCGAGCAGCATCCTGTCGCGGCCGGTCGATGTTGCCAAATATGGGCTGATCTATGGCGGCGCGCAGAAGAATATCGGACCCGCCGGGCTGACGATCGTGATCGTGCGCGAGGACCTGCTCGGCCAGCCGCTGCCCTGCACACCTTCGGCTTTCGACTACAAGCAGCAGGCCGACAACGATTCGATGCTGAATACCCCGCCGACTTACGCGATCTACATCGCCGGGCTGGTGTTCAACTGGATCAAGTCGCGCGGCGGCCTGGCTGCGATGGAGACGCACAACCGCGCCAAAGCCGCGTTGCTGTATGACTTCCTCGACGCCAGCGCCTTCTTCAGCAACCCGGTGGCGCACGCCGACCGTTCGCTGATGAACGTGCCTTTCAAGTTGCGCGACGAGAGTCTCGACGATGCCTTCCTCAAGGGGGCGGTCGCGCGCGGCATGATCCAGTTGAAGGGCCACCGCTCGGTCGGCGGCATGCGGGCTTCGATCTACAACGCCATGCCGGTCGAGGGCGTGCAGGCGCTGGTGGCCTACATGAAGGAATTCGAGGCCCAGCATGGCTGACCGGATCAGCGTATTGGTGCTCAACCAGATCTCGGCGGGCGGCTTGTCCAGGCTGCCGGCCACCGGCTTCCGCGTCGGCAAGGACCAGACGGAGCCGGACGCAATATTGCTGCGCTCGGCCGACCTGCACAGCCTTGCGATCCCGGCCAGCGTCAGGGCGATCGCCCGCGCCGGCGCCGGCACCAACAACATTCCAGTCGATGCGATGAGCTTGCGCGGTGTGCCGGTATTCAACGCCCCCGGCGCCAATGCCAATGCGGTGAAGGAGTTGGTGCTGCTGGGCATGCTGCTGGCGGCACGCAAGGTCGCACCGGCCTTGCGCTTTGTCGCCGCACTCGATGTCAACTCACCCGATCTGGAAAAGCTGGTCGAGGACGGCAAAAAGGCTTTCGCCGGATACGAGCTGGCCGGGCAGACCTTGGGCGTGATCGGTCTGGGCAAGATCGGTTGCCTGGTCGCCGACGCGGCGATCAAGCTCGGCATGAACGTGCTGGGCTTCGACCCTGAAATCACCGTCGATGCCGCCTGGAGCCTGCCCGCGCAGGTGCGGCGTGCGGCCAGCGTCAATGATGTACTGAAGAAGTCACAGTTCGTCACCCTGCATGTGCCGCTGGTGGAGGCCACAAGGCACCTCGTCAATGAGGCCAATATCGGCCTGATGCGCCCCGGTTCGGTGCTGTTGAACTTCAGCCGCGAAGGTGTGGTCAGCGACAGCGCGGTTCTCGATTCACTTGAGGCCCGCCACCTCGGTCACTATGTCTGTGACTTTCCGGGCGCGGCGCTGCACGGGCAGCCTCAGGTGGTGGCCTTGCCGCATCTGGGCGCGTCGACCCGCGAGGCCGAGGAGAACTGCGCCGTGATGGTGGTCGACCAACTGCGTGACTACCTGGAAAACGGCAACATCAGCAATGCGGTGAATTTTCCGCAAGTCAGCATGCCGCGCGAATCAGCCTACCGGATCGCGATCGCCAATGCCAACGTACCCAATATGCTGGGGCAGATCTCCACCGCGATGGCGCAGGCCGGTCTGAACATCCACAACATGGTCAACAAATCGCGCGGCGGCATGGCCTACACGCTGGTCGATGTCGACAGCCCGGTCACCCCTGAAGTACAGGCCGGCATCGCAGCGATCCAGGGCGTGCTGGCCGTGCGCTATTTGCCGGCGGCTTGAGCCTCTGGCGAAGCGCCTGTCGCCCTCACCAGGATCTGCACCGGATCCTCGACCTGATCCGATCCGACCCAGGCCACGAACTGGTCGGGGCGGATCAGGATCTGGCTGACGCCATAGCGCTCGCGGCCGCCGTCGCGGCTGTCACTGATCACTTTCAGCGGGATGCCCAGCGCCTCGGCAGCGCGCGAAAAATCACCGCTGCTGGCTGGCTCGGCATCGAGCAACAGCAGGGTCATGCCCTCGCCGAGTTCCTGGTAAAGATTGCGACCTGTCGATAGATTCATCGGCGCGAGATGGTGGCCAGGGCGCGCCGTGAACTGATGCGCTCCCAGAGCAGTGCAGATGCCTTCAGGAGGGCCGTAAACGATCGCAGAGCCTTCGTAATTCGGCTCGAAGGCATTGACCTCCGATTTGGCGTCGCCGCTGCGCAATGCCCAGGCAGCCTCAAAGGCCGGTCGGTCGCGCGCAGGATCGAACGAGGCCAGGAACTGGCGATCAACTTCGATTGACTTGGCAATGAAGTCGGCGGCAGTGGAAGCAAACACCGGCTGCCGCTCGTCGGTATAGGAATCGAGCAAGGCCTCACCGCCCCAACCCTGCAGGCGAGCGGCGAGTTTCCAGCCCAGGTTGGCGGCATCTTCGAATCCGGTGTTGATACCGTAGCCGCCATAAGGCGGATGACTGTGGGCAGCATCGCCGGCGATGAACAGCCGGCCGGCCCGGTAGCTGTCGGCCACCGCAAAGCGAAGGTCCCAGAAGCCGATATGTTCGAATTCGACCTCGAACTCGGCCCCGGCTGATCGATGCAGATAGGCCCGGAAGTCGAAGTTGTCGGCGGTCGTTCCCATCGGCACCGGCGCATGGAAGAACCAGGTCGTGCCAAGGTCGACCCGACCGAAAAACTGCCAGTAGCCCTGATGCTCCGGGTGGATGATGTTGTAGAAAGACTTGCCCGGAAAGCGCTTGAGCAGTTCGTGCAGGCCCGGCGAGCGAAAGACCAGCAGGACCATCAAGCGGTCATGTGCGGCCAGCGTCTGGGTGATGCCGGCGTTGCTGCGCAACACCGATTTGGCGCCGTCGCAGCCGATGCTGTACTCGGCCCGCAAGGTCTGGCGCCCCGGGCCTTCGCGCTGGCTTATTTCCAGCGTTGTACCGCTGTCATCCTGACCGACATGGTCAAGCTTCCAGCCGTACCGGGTCTGCACCGAAGGCAACTCGCTGACACGCTGGCGCAACACCGCCTCGGTGGCATATTGGGGCAGCCGTTCGTTGTCGGTGAAGTAAAAGGGCCGCACCAGTTGGCGCTGCAGCCAGTCATGCTGGTAATCGCCCAGCAAGTTGCCGTAAGCGGTCATGCCGCCGATGCCGTATTCCTTGGGCACCGTCCGGGCCGCGCGCAGCTGTGATTCCGCGCCCCAGAAATGGAAATGTTCCATGCTGCGCTGGGTCAGGTTCTGGCCTTTCGGGATCGGCTGGGGGGTCTCAAAGCGCTCGACCAGCAGGCAGTGGATGCCGCGCTGGCCGAGCTCAATCGCCAGCCCCAGCCCGACCGGGCCACCACCAACGATGGCGACTTGGGTCGTCATCAATGTCTTGTCTGTCATCTTGCTGAGTCGAAGGTTTGATGTCTATCCGGGGACCTGCAGGCTGCGCAGGGAACCGATCAGTCTGCAGTGATGTTCTGGTCCTTGATCACCTTTGCCCAGCGGGCGGCGTCCTTGCTGATCAAGGCCTGGAATTCAGCCGGCGTGCTACTCGCCGGCGTCATTCCCTGGGTCTCGAATGCAGCGGTGACCTCGGGCAGCGCCAGGATCGCTTTGAGCTCGCGATTGAGCCGTTCGACGACAGGCGCAGGCGTACCCTTGGGGGCGAGCACGCCGTACCACATCTCGACGTCGAGGTCGCCGAGCTTGAGCTTGCGCAGCGGCGGGACATCAGGAAGCAAAGGGCTGGGCTTGTCGCTGCTGATACCCAGCGCGCGCAGGCTGCCGGCCTTGACATGCTGCAGCGCCACGTGGATCGGCAGGAACATCACGTCGATCTGTCCGCCGAGCAGGTCGCTGAAAGCCGGTGCAGTGCCTCGATAAGGGATATGGGTGATGTAGGTATGGGTCTGGCTCTTCAGCAACTCCATCGCCAGATGATGGGGCGTGCCGCTGCCGGGCGAGCCGTAATTCAGCCCACCTGGCTTGGCTTTGGCCCGGTCCACCAGTTCCTGTGCCGTCGTGATGCCCGAGGCCTTGCTGGCGACCAGCAGCAACTGGCCCCAACTGGTCAAGGTCACCGGCTCCAGATCGCGCAGCGGGTCGAAACTGAGCTTGGGGTAGAGCGCGCGGTTCATCACCATGGTGTTGACGGTAACCAGCAGCGTATTGCCATCAGCCGCAGCACGCACCACCGCATCGGTGCCGATATTGCCCGAGGCTCCGGCCCGGTTTTCAACCACCACCGGTCGGCGCAGTTGCTGCGCCAGGTGCGGGCCGATCTGGCGAGCGATCAGGTCGATGCCGGTGCCGGGAGTGAATGGCACCACCAGCTTGAGCGGCGCTAGCGCTGGCGGCGCAATGGTCTGAGCTACGGCGGCAAAGGCCCACAAGCTCATGGATGCAAGACAGATGGCGCGGCGCATTGGTGAACGATTCATGCGGGATTCCTGGTTCGGTCAGTTGGGATCTCCCGCCGGGATTGAGGAGCTGCCGGCGCAGTCTAGCAAAGCTGGTGCCTGCCTGCTTCAGTCGATGCGCCAGACCACTTTATCGTCCACTGCGTAGAGTTTGCAGGGCTCCTTCACCCTACGCTCGCAGTTGGCCAGCGCTCGGGCAATCGGCCTGTCTCCACCCCAGGCTGAACCCCAGCCCCGCTTGCCAGGGAAGATTGCGAAGGCTTTCGGAGCTTCGGCAGCCAGCCAGGCGCTATAGGCGTTGCGGACAGCTTCGCCAGCCAGGGGCAGCTTGTCAATCGCGTCAAGCGCGGCAAAGTCGCTCGCCGGGGGCGCCGGCAGATCAACCGGCATTGGCATTTCATGCAGCACCTCGGTCGGCAAACCCGCCGCAGCCATCGCGGCGATGACCTTGGGCAGCCAGATTGGCAGCCCGGCATGCGACCCGAACAGCTTGTGCGAATCAGTACCGAAGCTGCCAAAAGCCACCAGTTCGGCCTGGCCGCCGGCCTTGGTGTAACGCTCGAACGCACCCTGCCAGACGAAAGGCGGGAAGAAGCTGTCGTTGTCGCCATAGAACCAAAGCGAAGGCAGCCGGGCCGAAGCGCCGTAGTTACCGATCGCTTCGATAAGCCCACTCTCCCAGCCATGGCACCCTTCCTGACGCAGGCCGCCGGCAAAATTGACCAACAATCTGGTGCCCGGATGGGGTGCGGTGCCATAGGCCAAGGTTGTCAGCCCGCCATGCGATTGTCCCAACATGACATTGCGTGACAAGTCAGCCCAGGGCTGCTGAGCCAGCCAGTCCAATGTACGCCGCACCGAACGGGCTTGCTGCAAGCCGTTGTTGTGGACATCGCAGCCGGTGCCGGGATTGCTGCCACCGGAATTGCTGAAGCCCTGACGCATCGGCACGACCACTGCAAAACCGCGGCTGACAAATTCCCGAGCGGCTACTTCCGGACGGTAACGCGCTTGAAAATGGGCATTGCCGGGCGCCTTGCCATGGTTGATCAGCAAGATCGGAAATGGTCCCTCGCCCGGGGGCCGGTAAAGCGTGACCTCCAGGCTCGGCTCAGTAAATCCAGCGCGCGGAATCATCAGCACCGCTTCGCCGAGTTCGGCATTCAACTCTTGCCCGCAGATAGGCCTTGCCAGCAAGGCGAATAGCCCGGCCAGCAGACATATGCCCCAATTGCGGTGTTGTTGGTTCATCCAGTAGGCTCCTCCAAACACGAATTCTCACTCATCAGATTGGATCGCGCCGGTTCCATGGGCCAGTTCGACCAAGGGCCAAATCCACCACAAGGCGAACAAGCAGCGATGATGCTTTGGCGGTGAACGCCGGCAACGGCAGAATCGAGTTGTTGTCGGCATGCCGCCTCAACGACCGCCGGCATGGCCGCCATACCGTACCCTCTACAAGGAAGTCCGATGACGATGTTCTCCTTTCAAACCGTCCCCCAGATCATCATGCAGACTGGCGCGGCGGCAGCGCTAGGCCCCTTGCTGGCCAAACGTTTCAAGCCCGGCAGAGTTTGCGTCATCACCGACGCCTTCCTGCATCGCAGCGGCCTGTTGAACCCGGCCCTGGCCAGCTTGAACAACGCTGGGTTCGCGGTTCAGGTGGTCGACGATGTGCAGGCAGATCCACCCGACCATGTGGTTGAGGCCGTGGCGGCCAGGGCAGGTGAATTTGGCTGCCAGTTGGTGATCGGCTTGGGGGGTGGCTCTTCGATGGATGTAGCCAAGCTGGTCGCCGTCCTGCTGGCCGGCTCGCAGCCGCTCGCAGCGATGTACGGCATCGACAAGGTCGAAGGCGAACGCCTTCCGCTGGTACAGATTCCGACTACCGCAGGCACTGGCTCGGAGGTGACGCCGATCGCCATCGTTACGACTGGTGCCACGACCAAGAGCGGCATCGTCGCGCGCCAGCTCTACGCGGACATGGCGATCCTGGATGCCGCGCTGACGACGGGACTGCCCGCGGCCATCACGGCCGCCACCGGTATCGACGCGATGGTGCACGCGATCGAAGCCTTCACCAGCAGCAGGTTGAAGAACCCGATATCCGACCAGTTGGCGATTCAGGCATTGCGCTTGCTGTCACAGCATCTGCTGCGGGCATGCAACGACGGTCAGAATTTGCAAGCCCGCGAGGCCATGCTGTTTGGCGCGATGCTGGCCGGCCAGGCCTTTGCCAACGCGCCAGTGGCGGCCGTTCACGCTTTGGCTTACCCGCTGGGCGGGCGTTTTCATCTGCCACATGGCTTGAGCAATGCCTTGGTATTGCCGCATGTATTGCGCTTCAATGCCGAGGCAGCTGCCGCAAATTACGCCCTGCTTGCGGATGCTCTGCTACCGGGCTTGCAGGGGAGTCAGGACGCCAGAACTATGGCCTTCATCGGTCACCTCGAGGACTTGATCGCGGCAACGAAGTTGCCGATGCGATTGCGCGACCATGGCATCGATGAATCGGCCTTGCCCCAATTGGCCCAAGACGCGATGTTGCAGACCCGTTTGCTGGTCAACAACCCGCGCGAGGTCACCGAGTCTGATGCGCTGGCGATCTACCAGCGGGCTTTTTGAACCTCAACGCAGGAAGGCCTCGACCTTGCCCTTCAGCTTGATCAGCAAGGGCTTGCCCTTGCGATCCACTGCCCTGCCCGCTGGCACCCTGACCCAGGCCTCGCTGATGCAATATTCCTCGACGTCGAAGCGCTCAATGCCGTTCAGGCGGATGCCGATCTCTCGCTCGAACAAGGCCGCGATGTGATGCGGGCTGCGCGGGTCAACTGACAGGCGATCGGGCATCGCGTCTGCGGGTGTTGTTTCGGTCATGGTCGGCTCAGTTGGTATTGAAACGGCAAAGCCTGGATTCTCCAGGATTTGATCCGCAAAGCAAAACGCCAACCCTGAGGCTGGCGTTCTTTGCGGATTGGTCGATCGCCTACGGTCAGTTGGTTGCGGGGGCAGGATTTGAACCTACGACCTTTGGGTTATGAGCCCAACGAGCTACCAGACTGCTCCACCCCGCGACTGATCTTGCTT
>CANFIC010000067.1 GCA_947446685.1 Burkholderiales bacterium | reverse complement strand
TCAGCAAATCCATCCCATGGGCCAGCGGCGCTGCGAAGCTCAGGGCTTCCGGGCGGTGCGAGTAGCTGCCCATCCAGACCGCTTCGAGCGTCTCCGGATGTTCGGCGATGAAACCCAGATGCCCGGTCAGGGCCCAGGCTGCTGGCACCAGCAGGCCCACCATGACCCCGCCGATCCAGTGGCTGAGGTCCATGCCGGCCCGGTTGCGCCATAGGAGCAGGCCGGCCAGCAGCAGTAGCAGCGCCAGCAGCATCGAGCGCAGCGCAGCGGGTTGTGCGCCGAGCATGGGCGCAAGCATCGAGCCGAGGTCTTGCGGATGGCCCAGGTCCAGGCTCACCGCGTCGAGCCAGTTCACTCTGGGGCCGGCCAGCACGCCTCGCAGAGTCATCTGAGCGACGACCGCGGTCACCAGCAAGGTCACCAGCGCCTTCATGCTGCCGGCACCGGCTTTCACCAGGCTGCGCTGCGGGCAACCCGAGGCAATGGCCATGCCGTAGCCGAACAAGCATCCGCCCACCAAGTAGGACAGCCAGAGGAAGCGTTCGCTCCAGGCGGTGGCGCGTGTCGCATCGAGCCAGGCCAGGTCGATCAAGCTCAGCGTTCCGGTGGCGGCCACCGCGACCGCCAGCACCCACATCATCAGGCGCGCCTTGCCGCCATAGGTGAACCAGTCGACCAAACCGCCCCTGGTGCAAAAGCTGGTCGCTTGAGCCACTAGGCCGAGCACCAGGCCGAGCAGCAGTCCGCCCCAGACGACCATTTGTGTGGCAAATTCAGGGCTCGAATTGTTGGTCATCGCTGGAGGTCGGCTGCTTTTGGAAGGGGCGATTATTGTCGATCAGCTAACTCGCTCGCCTTGGCCGTGGCGACTTGCGGGTTTGTCCTAGGGTTAAATTAATCGTAAGTTACTTATATTAGCTTAGCCGAATATATGAAGTCGTCCATCTACCAGGTGGGAGTTCAATGGCAGTGTGACAGGAGACAGTCCCTTGGATTCCGAACTACAAATGATGGGCCGCTTGCTCAAGGCACCGGAGAACTTTCTTGACGCCAAGGCGGTGCAGCAGGTTGTTGCCGAAGCCAAGGCCGGGCGGCGTGACTTCATTCGCCAGGCCTTCCTCGCTGCGGGAACGGCAGCCGCTGCGCCGATGGCGCTGGCAGGCAATTCTGCCGTCGCTGGAGATCCCAACATCCTTGAGCTGCCAGCCCATTCGCGCGGGCTGGGTCAGTCGGTAGCCACCGATGGCTATGGCAAACCGTCGAGCTTCGAGGCCAATGTCCAGCGCCGACCGAGTCCGGGGCTGACCCAGACGCCCCAATCGTCGGTTTCGTTCGCGCCCTTGCAGTCGCTTTTCGGCATCGTCACGCCCAGCGGCCTGCATTTCGAGCGCCATCATCAGGGCTGGTGGGACATCGACCCGACCAAACATCGCCTGATGATCAATGGCTCAGACGACAAGATGCTGAAAAAGGCGCTGGTCTTCACGATGGATGAGCTGATGCGCTTGCCGGCGGTCAGTCGCTTCCACTTCATCGAATGTGGCGCCAATACCGGCATGGAATGGGGCAATGTGGCCGTGCCGTCTTGCCAGTACACGCATGGCATGCTGAGCTGCAGCGAGTTCACGGGTGTGCCCCTGAAAATCCTGCTCGACATGGCCGGGGTCGACTACAAACGCGGCCGCTTCGTCCTCGCCGAGGGCGCTGATGGCTCTTCGATGACACGCACGGTGCCGATGGAGTTGATCGAAAGCGGCGAGGTTTTTGTGGCCTATGGCCAGAACGGCGAAATGCTGCGCCCCGAAAACGGCTACCCCTTGCGCTTGGTCGTGCCGGGTGTGCAAGGCGTCAGTTGGGTCAAGTACCTGCGTCGCATCGAGGTCGGCGATCAGCCTTATGGCAGCAAGGACGAGACGCTCCATTACGTCGACCTGATGCCGGGCGGGCTGCACCGCCAATATTCGAGCATCCAGGAATGCAAGAGCGTGGTGACGACCCCATCGGGCGGGCAGGTTTTACTCGACAAGGGTTTCTTCAGCATCAGCGGCTTGGCCTGGTCGGGCCGCGGCAAGGTGAAAAAGGTCGACGTCTCGGTCGATGGCGGACGCAATTGGCGCAGCGCAAGGCTCGAAACACCGGTCTTGAGCAAATGCCTGACACGCTTCAACATCGATTGGATCTGGGACGGCAAGCCCACGCTGATCCAGAGCCGCGCAGTCGACGATACCGGCTATGTGCAACCCAGCAAGAAGCAGTTGCGCGCGGTGCGCGGCACCCGTTCGATCTATCACAACAACTCGGTGCAGACCTGGCTGGTGCAGGAAAACGGCGAGGTGAAAAATGTTCAAGTCAGCTGACGCAACGGGGTGTTCGTTATTGTTTGTAGCGCTGCTGCTCTCCTGCGGCCTGGCCACTGCGCAGAGCAGCTATCCCGGCATCGGCCGCGCAGCGACAACCAAAGAAGTCGCCGCCTGGGACATCGACGTGCGTCCCGACTTCAAGGGTCTGCCAACGGGCTCGGGGTCGGTAGCGCAGGGCATGGACTTATGGGAGGCCCGGTGTGCCAGCTGCCACGGCGTGTTCGGTGAAAGCAACCAGACCTTCTCGCCGCTGGTCGGCGGCACAACGGCGCAGGACGTCAAGACCGGCCGGGTCGCCAGCCTGACTGACTCAGCTTATCCGGGCCGCAGCACCTTGATGAAGCTCTCGACCCTGTCGACGCTTTGGGATTACATCAGCCGTGCGATGCCCTGGACCGAACCCAAATCGCTCAAACCCGACGAGGTTTATGCGCTCACCGCCTATCTGCTCAATCTCGGCGGCATCGTGCCTGACAGTCTGATTCTGACTGACCGCAATATTGCCGAGGTGCAAAAGCTACTGCCCAACCGCAACGGCCTCACCACTGAACATGGGCTATGGCCGGGCAAGCCGATGGGAAAAGTCAGCCAGCCCGATGTGAAAGCATTGGCCTGCATGCAGGACTGCGCGCCAGAACCGACGATTGCCTCTGCCTTGCCTGACTTCGCGCGCAATGCCCATGGCAATCTTGCCGAGCAGAACCGCAGCGTAGGCGCGCAACAGGGTGCCGACACCAGCCGGCCGCCCGCTGCCAGTCCGTCCAGAATTGCCGCGGCACCGCCCGTCGTCCCGCCAGCAGCGGTCAGCAGCGCGACGGCGGCCTTGGCCCTGGCGAAAAAGCACAACTGCCTGGCCTGCCATGGCGTCGAAAGCAGAATCGTCGGCCCGGCCTTGCGCGATGTCGCCAAAAAATACCGCGAGCGTGCTGACGCCGCGGACTATCTGGCGGGCAAGATCCGGTCGGGCGGCTCGGGCTTGTGGGGTGCGATTCCGATGCCCCCACAGCAGCTCAGCGATGTCGATTCACGCAAAATAGCCCAATGGCTGGCTGCAGGAGCAAATAAATGATGGTGTCAGGGATAACACCGATCGACGAAGCAATCTGCTTCAGCAGCATCAACGAACCAAGGAGACTGAGATGAAACCGCAAGAAATTCGTTCGCAATCAAGGCGCGCCATGCTGAGGAAATCGGCGCAATTGGCCGGCATGCTGGCTGCGCTGGGCATGTTGCCAGGGCTGGTCAAGGCACAGGCCGCGCCTTACAACAGTGCCGCTTTCGACGCCAAGACGATGGCCGACTTGATGAAGTCGCTGGGCGCTGGCGCACCGGTGGAAAGCAAGGAAGTGACCATCACCGGGCCCGACATTGCCGAAAACGGCGCAGTCGTGCCGGTTGGCGCGGCAACCAGCCTGGCTGGTGTCAAGCGCATGCTGTTGCTGGTCGAAAAGAATCCCTCGGTGCTGTCGGCGATGTTCGATGTGAGCGATGCGGTTGACGCGAATTTTTCGACTCGAGTCAAGATGGGCCAGTCATCGAACGTCTTCGCCGTGGCGATGATGGCCGATGGCCGCGTCCTCTACGCCGCCAAAGAAGTCAAAGTCACCCTCGGCGGTTGCGGGGGGTGAGTCAGGACTTGCGGCAGTCCCTGCGGACTGCTGCTAGCTTGACGAACCGGCCGAGCTCCGCGAGGCCGTGGGAGAGGCAGGGAAGATGAAGAGGCCTGCGGACTGCCGCAAGCCTGACGAACCGGCCGAGCTCCGCGAGGCCGTGGGGAGAGTCAGGAAGGAAGGCGAACCGGCCGAGCAATGCGAGGCAGTGGGGAACCGGCCGAGCAATGCGAGGCCGTACAAACAATTTTGATTGAAGGAGATAAACATGGCAGATCCGATGCGCATACGCGCCCAAGCCGCTGGTGACAAGGCCACCGTCCGCGTCCTGATGGCGCATGAAATGGAAACCGGCCAGCGCAAGGACGCTGCCGGCAAGACCATCCCTGCTTGGTTCATCCAGCAGGTCAGCGCGCAGTTGAATGGCAAGATGGTGATGACGGCCCAATGGGGCCCTTCGGTAGCGAAGAACCCTTTCCTGCAATTCAACATCAAGGGTGCCAAGGCTGGTGACAAGGTCGGCATCACCTGGGTTGATAACCGCGGCGACAAGCGCAGCGATGAAGCGGTCGTGACCTGATCGCTGCCGAACGCTGATTCTGCGGGTGCTTGCCCGGTAAAAAAGAGGAGGAGACCGATGAAGAAATTCCTGATGATGTCCGCGCTATTGGCTGCGACATGTGCCGTTTCGGCGCAAACGAAATCCTCGGCCGATGCGATCGCCGAGTACCGCGCGATGCTGGCCGACGGCAACCCGGCCGAGCTGTTCGAGGCCAAGGGTGAAGAGCTTTGGAAAACGAAACGCGGCCCCAAGAATGTTTCGCTGCAGCAATGCGATCTCGGCAAAGGCCCCGGGGTGGTGAAGGGCGCTTTCGTCGAGTTGCCGCGCTGGTTTGCCGACACCGCCCAGGTCCAGGACCTCGAGTCGCGCCTGCTGACCTGTATGGAAAAGCTGCAAGGCTTCAATGCGGCGGAGATTGCCAAAACGCCCTTCGGCAAGGGTGAACAGATCAATCTCGAAGGCCTCACCGCGTGGATTTCCGCCGAATCGCGGGGCATGAAATTCAAGCTGTCGCAGGCACATACCGAGGAGCGCAAGAATTTCGAGCTTGGCAAGCGCGCCTTCTTCTTCCGCGGTGGACCTTACGATTTTTCATGCGCTTCTTGCCATGGGCAACCCGACAAGCGCATCCGCCTTCAGGACCTGCCCGAGTTGACCAAGAACCCTGGCAACGGTATCGGTTTTGCTGCCTGGCCGGCTTATCGCGTCAGCAGCGGCGAGATGTGGAGCATGCAGCGGCGCTTGAACGACTGCTATCGCCAGCAGCGCTTCCCCTATCCGGGCTATGCCTCGCCGGTAACAATTGCGCTGGGTGTTTATATGGGCGTGAACGCCACCGGTGCCGAGTCGATCGCGCCGGCCTTGAAGCGCTGAAGGAGCCATGATGAACAAGAAAATTATCTCGCTGGCCGCCGTGCTGTTGCTGGTCGCCGCTTGTGCTGCGGTCCCGCCGGCGCCCGATTACGACGCGCTGACGGCCCAAATGATGAGCGGCTCGTTCCGCGATGAAGGCATCGCCAAAATCGATCGTCTGCAGCAGGATGCAGCTAATCAAGCCTGCTCCAAGGCGCAGACGGCCAACCTTCCTGATGTGTTGGCGGCCAGCATCCAGCAGCAGGCGCTGAGCACGGTGCGCATGCCAGCCGACGGCGTCTTCATTGGCGACTGGCGCGAAGGCGAAAAGCTGGCGCAGAACGGTCGCGGCATGACCTGGACCGACAAATCGGCAGCAACCAGCGCCAACGGCGGCAATTGCTACAACTGCCACCAGATCAGCAAGGCTGAAGTCTCGTTCGGCACCATTGGCCCGAGCCTCTACAACTACGGCAAGATGCGCGGCATCAGCGACCCGGCAAGCGCTGCAGCCAGGCCCATCGTTGAATACACCTGGACCAAGCTGTGGAATGCCAAGGCCTACAACGCCTGCTCGGGCATGCCGCGCTTCGGCCATGCCGGTTTGCTTGACGAGACTCAGTTGAAGCATCTGATGGCCTTGATCCTGGATCCGAAGTCGCCAGTGAATCAATAAGCGATGACTCTGTCTAAAAGGGAATTCCTGCAGGTGCTGGGGGCGGCTTCGGCCGCCGGTCTGAGCCTGGGTCGCTGGGCCGATGCCGATGCCGCGACCGCGCAACGTGGGCTTTACGACCTGCCGCAATTCGGCAACGTGTCGCTGTTGCACATGACCGATTGCCATGCCCAATTGCTGCCGGTGCATTTCCGTGAACCGACTGTCAACATCGGCATCGGCTCAATGCAAGGCCAGCTGCCGCATCTGGTTGGCGAGTCGTTGCTGAAGGCTACGGGGCTGAAGCCGGGCTCGGCACAAGCGCATGCTTTCACCGCCATCGACTTCGAGCTGGCCGCACGCCGCTACGGTCGCGTCGGCGGCTTTGCGCATCTGTCCACCTTGGTCAAACAGATGAAGGCAAGTCGTCCTGGCGCTTTGCTGCTTGACGGCGGCGATACCTGGCAGGGATCGGCCACGTCGTTGTGGACCAACGCGCAGGACATGGTCGACGCCTGCAAGCTGCTTGGCGTCGATGTGATGACCGGCCATTGGGAATTCACCTATGGCATGGAGCGGGTCAAGGAAATCGTCGAGAAAGATTTTAAGGGCCGGATCGAATTCGTCGCGCAGAACATCAAGACCAATGACTTTGGCGATCCGGTGTTCAAGCCCTATGTGCTGCGGGAAATCAATGGCGTTTCGGTGGCCATCATCGGTCAGGCTTTCCCCTACACGCCGATCGCCAACCCGCGTTACTTCGTCGCAGACTGGAGCTTCGGCATCCAGGAGCAGAACATGCAGTTGCAGGTCGATGAAGTGCGCGCCCAGGGCGCCAAGGTGGTGGTGCTGCTGTCGCACAACGGCATGGACGTCGATCTCAAGATGGCCTCGCGGGTTCGCGGTATCGACGCGATCTTTGGCGGCCACACCCATGACGGCGTGCCGGTGGCAGTGCCTGTGGCCAACGCCGGCGGCAAGACGCTGGTCACCAATGCCGGCAGCAATGGCAAATTCCTCGGCGTGATGGACTTCGAAGTCAAGGGCAGCGGCGTGGTCGATTTTCGCTACCGCCTGCTACCTGTTTTCTCCAACCAGATCAAGGCCGATCCCGAGATGGCGGCCCTGATCGCGCGGGTGCGCCAACCGTTTGAATCCAGGCTGGCTGAAAAGCTCGCCATCACCGATGGCCTGCTGTACCGGCGCGGCAACTTCAACGGCAGCTGGGATCAGTTGGTTTGCGATGCGCTGATGGATGTACAGGGCGCCGAGATCGCCTTTTCGCCCGGCTTCCGCTGGGGCACGACCTTGCTACCGGGCGATGTGATTACGCGCGAGCTGATGATGGATCAGTTGGCGATCACTTACCCCAGTGCAACGGTCAGCGAGATGAGCGGCGAGACGATCAAGACGATTCTTGAAGACGTGGCCGACAACCTGTTCAACCCTGATCCCTATTACCAGCAGGGCGGCGATATGGTGCGCGTCGGCGGGCTGGCCTACAGCTGCGAGCCGACGGCGAAGATGGGACAACGCATCAGCAATATGCGCTTGGCCGGCAAGCCGATCGACGCCGGCCGCAAGTACAAGGTGGCGGGCTGGGCGCCGGTGGCAGAAGAAGCGCGCAATGCCCCTGGCAGCAAGCCGGTCTGGGATTTGCTCGAGGGCTGGCTGAAGTCGCAGCCCGGCGGCCATGTCAGACCGCGTCGCATCAATACCCCGACCCTGCTGGGCATGCAGGGAAATTCCGGCTTGAGCAGGCGCTGAACCAACTGCGATCTTTTTTCTGAGCAATCGCTGAAGTGATTGAATTTTGAATCCGTCTTGACCAAGGAGTGACCGATGAAATTTCGCCAATGGCTGTTGTGCCTGACTCTGACCTTTGCCGCTGGTCTCGGTTGGGCGCAGGACAAGGTGGTCTACCACTTTGACGATACCGCGACCCAGGCTTTGAAAGGCCTGCGCAATATCCGCAATCATCTGGACGTCGACCCGACCGCCAGGATCACCGCCGTGGCTCACGCGGCGGGTATCGACTTTTTGATGGACGGCGCGAAGAACCCCAACGGCACCGAATACGCCCCGCTGGTTTCGGCTCTGAAGAGCCGCGGTGTCAAGTTCGAGATCTGCGAGATCACCTTGAAGACCCGCAATCTGAAGAAGGAACAGTTCATCGAAGAGGCCGACTTCACGCCATCCGGGGTCGTGCGTGTCGCCAAGTTGCAAAAAGAAGGCGCGGCTTACATCAAGCCTTAGGGATGACAAGTCATGAGTCAGCTCGAACCGATGGTCGCGGCTGCAGTTGAATGGGCCGGCGAAAGTCGCGCGCTGGCGTTGACCGGTTTGCTGGTCGGCATCGTTTTCGGTTTCCTTGCGCAGCGCTCGCGTTTTTGCCTGCGTTCGGCGGTGATCGAGTTCGCGCGCAATTTCACTGGCGGCAAGCTGACGGTCTGGCTGTTCGCTTTTTCGACGGCGATTCTGGCGACGCAGGCGCTGGTGCTGGCCGGATGCTTTGACGCCGCTGGCGCACGCCAGATCACGGCGCGCGGCAGCCTCTCGGGTGCGGCCATCGGCGGTGCGCTGTTCGGTATCGGCATGGTGCTGGCGCGCGGTTGTTCGAGCCGCTTGCTGGTGTTGGCCGCTCAGGGGAATCTTCGTTCGCTGATTTCGGGGCTGGTCTTTGCCGTGGCGGCGCAGGCCACCTGGACCGGCATGTTGGCGCCCTTGCGCGAGTTGATTTCGGGTTGGTGGACGGTCGAGGGCGGGCAATCGCGCGACCTGGTCGCCCTGACCGGCCTCGGGCATGGGGGTGCTTTTTTGTTCGGAGCGGTCTGGCTTGGCGCGGCAGTCATCTGGGCAAGGCGCCAGCAGGTGCAGACCTGGGCCTGGGCCGGCGCGGTCGGTGTGGGTCTGACAATCGCTGCGGCCTGGTGGGCCACCTACCTGGTCACCCAAGTGTCATTCGAAACCCATCCGGTCCAGTCGCTGAGCTTTACCGGGCCATCGGCTGAAGTCTTGTCGCGCGTGCTCTTTGCCAGCGACAAGGAGCCCACCTTCGACCTCGGTCTGGTGCCCGGGGTGTTCATCGGGGCCTTTCTGGCTGCAGCCTGTTTTGGCGAACTCAAGCTCGAGGGTTTCCAGGGCGGACCCGGCATGCGGCGCTACATCATCGGTGCACTCTGCATGGGCTTCGGCGGCATGCTCGCCGGTGGTTGCGCGGTGGGCGCCGGGCTGTCTGGAACCGCGATATTCACTATCACCGCTTATGTGACCCTGACTGCCATGTGGATCGCCGCAGCGATCACCGACCGGCTGCTTGATCAGCACCCGGCTGGGCGGCTCGACCATGGCATTCCGCCCCATTTGAGCGGTACGGACGCAGCGCTGGAGAGCCTTCAATGAGATTGTTTCGCTGGGTGTTGGTCGGCCTGTGCGTCGGCGGCAGCGTGAATGCCGCTGAAGCCGGGCTGCAGGTCAGCGAGGTGGCAAAAAACACCTGGGTCGCCCAGGGCGCTGCGGCATTGGGAACAACGGCCAACCGCAATTTCATCTCGAATGCCGGCTTCATCGTCACCGACGCTGGCGTTGTGGTGATCGACGCCTTGGGTTCGCCGGCGATGGCGTCCGAGCTGCTGGCTGAAATCCGCCGCGTGACCCAACAGCCGCTGCGCTACGTGATCGTGACCCATTACCACGCCGACCATATCTACGGCTTGCAAGTCTTCAAGGCCGCGGGTGCCACCCTATTGGCCCATGATGGCGCGCGGACCTACCTGAATTCGGAGACCGCACAGCAGCGCCTTCAAGCCAGCCGCAAGGAGTTGGCGCCCTGGATCGACGAGAACACGCAACTGATGCCTGCTGATCGTTGGCTTGATGCGGATGAAACGCGGCTGCAGGTCGGCACGGTTGAGATCGTGATCCGCCATGTCGGCCCCGCGCATACGCCCGAGGATCTGGTGGTCTTCGTGCCCCAGACCGGCGTGCTGTTCGCCGGCGATCTGTTCTTCCGGGGCCGGGTGCCTTTTGTCGGTCAGGCTGACAGCCGTTTGTGGATCAAGTCGCTCGACCGCATGATTGAATTCAAACCGGGGCTGGTGATTCCAGGCCATGGGCCGGTATCGACCGACCCGATGGCTGACCTGCAATTGACCCGCGACTATCTGCTGTATCTGCGCCGCAAGATGGGCGAGGCGGCGCGCAATATGGAACCCTTCGAAGACGCTTATGCCAACACTGACTGGTCTCGCTTCGAGGCCTTGCCGCTGTTCCGGGCCGCCAACCGGATGAACGCCTACAACACCTATTTGCTGATGGAACAGCAGGAACTCGACAAGTGACGACAAGGCGCCAGTTGCTCGGGGCCGTTGGCTTGGCCATCGCCGCCCCAGCGGGCTTGGCCGTCTCAGCCCCCGAGTTCGTCAACTGGCCCGTCATGACCTTGCTGGACGGTCAGGTTCTCAAGCCCGAGGACTGGCGCGACATGGCGGCCGTGCTGGTCTTCTGGACCACTTGGTGCCCTTACTGCCGTCGACACAATGCCCGCATCGACCGCTTGCACCGGGCCAGCGCTGGCGCCAATTTGCGCGTGCTCGGCGTGGCGCTTGATGGCGATGCGGCAGCGGTGAAGCGTTATATGCGTGCCGGTAATTTCAGCTTCCCGGTGCTTGCCGGCATGCCCGGGCTGCGCGATCAGTTCACCTCGCGCCAGATGGTGCCGATGACCTGCCTGGTCGATCGGCAGGGGCGTTTGCGTCAGGTAATTCCTGGTGAAATGGCCGAAGACGATGTGGCAGGCCTTGCCAGCTTGAGCCAGTCGGTCAAGTCATGAGCCAGCCGAGCCAGACATCGCTGCTTGCGAATAAAATCAAGCATGGATAAACCGACCAGCGCCAAGCCCGTCAGCGATACGCAGACCAGCGAGGATCGCGTCTTCGAATCCGCCGCCGAGCTCTTCGCTGTGCTGGCGACGCCGGTGCGGTTGAAGATCATCAGCGCCGTCTGTCAGCAGGAGAAGAATGTCTCCGAACTGCTGGCGCTGATCGACACGACCCAGCCGAATATGTCGCAGCACCTGGCCACCCTGTACCGCAGCGGCGTGCTGGCCAAGCGACGTGAGGGCACGCAGATTTACTACCGGCTGCAAAGCGAACGCGTGGCGATGCTCTGCCGCGCCGTCTGCACCCAGGTGGCCATCGAACTCGACAGCGGGGACTTGGTCGAATCAGCGGATCGCCTGGTGCCGCTGGCGCATCGCTGATTTCCCGTCAACACAAGCCGAGAGCAAGATCGAATGAATATCGCCTGGAATCAGTTCACCCCCTGGAGCGCGCTGGCCGGCGGATTGCTGATCGGCCTGGCCTCGGCGCTTTATGTGCTGGGCCTGGGCCGGATCGCCGGCATCGCCGGCATCATCGCCAGCCCCTTGCGGGCCTGGTTGACAGGTGCGAGCCTCAGACCTGAACGCAACCGGTTGCTTTTCATCGTCGGGCTGCTGCTGGCGCCCTGGGTTTGGCGGATTTTTTCCGCCTTGCCGCAGGCAAGCGTCGATGCCGGCTGGCCGGGATTGATCGCTGCGGGCCTGCTGGTGGGCATCGGATCGCGTCTGGGCAACGGTTGCACCAGCGGTCATGGCGTCTGCGGCCTCAGCCGCCTGTCGCTGCGCTCGCTGGTCAATGTGCTGGCTTTCATGGGCGCAGGTTTCGCCACTGTCTTTCTGCTTCGCCACGCCTTTTGAAAGACTGATGATGCGCGAACTGATAGCAAGCGTCTCCGGTCTTTTATTTGGCCTGGGCCTGATTGCCGGCGGCATGACCGATCCGGCCAAGGTCAAGGGCTTCCTCGACCTGTTCGGTCAATGGGACCCGAGTCTGGCGCTGGTGATGGGTGGCGGGATCGCCGTCGGCTTGGTCGCATTCGCCGTCGCGCGCCGCCGCTTGCGCTCATGGACCGGCGAGCATATGGAGCTTCCCACCTCCACCCGCATCGACTGGCGCCTGATCAGCGGTGGACTCTTGTTCGGCATCGGCTGGGGTATCGCCGGTTTCTGCCCGGGGCCGGCCTTGGTCGCAATGGCCAGCGGTCTTGGCTCCGCCTGGATCTTCGGGTTTGCCATGGTCGCCGGCATGTTGATCCATGATCGCTGGGTCAAACCAGTTTGAAATTTCTGGCATAGGCTGATGCCTTTGCAAGGGAAGAAAAATGCTTGTATTCCGTCAACTGTTCGACCTGCAGTCGTCCACCTACACCTACCTGCTCGGCGACGCCGCTTCTGGCGAAGCGCTGATCATCGACCCGGTGTTCGAGAACGTCCGCCGCGATACCGCGCTGCTGCGTGAACTCGGCTTGCGCTTGGTCGCAACCTTGGACACTCATGTGCATGCCGATCATGTCACCGGGGCTTGGTTGCTGAAGTCGCGCTGTGGCAGCCGGATCATGCTGGCCGAGGCTTCGGCCGCCGCCAATGCCGACCGCTTGCTCAAGCAGGGTGACACCGTCGGGTTCGGTTCGCGGCATCTCGAAGTCAGAGCCACGCCCGGCCATACCAGCGGTTGCCTGAGCTATCTGCTGGATGACCGGAGCATGGTCTTCACCGGTGACAGCCTGCTGATCCGGGGTTGCGGCCGCACCGATTTTCAGCAGGGCAGCGCTGCTTTGCTGTACCAATCGGTGCATGAACAGATCCTCTCGCTGCCGGACGACTGCCTGATTTATCCAGGGCATGATTACCGCGGCCTGACCGTCACCAGCGTGGCCGAAGAAAAGCGTTTCAACCCGCGCCTGGGTGGCGACATCAACGCCGCTGACTTTGCCGGCTATATGAACAACCTTGGCCTGCCGCACCCGAAGCTGATGGATCAGGCGGTGCCGGCCAATCTGCGCTGTGGTCAGCCTGACGCCAGCGCGGCTATGCCGCAGGAGCCGAGCTGGGCGCCCTTGACCTGCAACTTCGGCGGCATCTGGGAAATCCAGCCAGCGGCGCTGGAAGAGCACATCGCCGGCAGCCGCGCCGCAGAAATCCAGGTCATCGACGTGCGCGAGCCAGTGGAATTCACCGATGCGTTAGGGCATATCCGCGGCGCGCGCCTGTTGCCGCTGTCGCAGTTGTCCGCCCACAGTGATCAGCTCGACAAAGCAAGGCCAGTGGTCACCGTCTGCCGGTCCGGCGCGCGCTCGGCCCAGGCCACCGTGCTGTTGCAAAAAGCCGGCTTCACCCTGCTGGCGAATCTGGCTGGCGGCATGCTGCGCTGGCGCGCGGAGGCGATGCCGGTCGAGCAGGGTGCGGATTGATCTTGCCGATATGACTGCCGGAGCAGATACTTTTTAGGGATGCTCTGCATAACTCAACGCGAGTGTGTGCAGCGCGGATCGGGATGGGATGCAAGGCGCATTTTGCGGCCAATAGCGCGTGCTATTGGCAAGAAATGCAACGCCGCAGACCGCCCGAGGCCGGGCTAG
>CANFIC010000066.1 GCA_947446685.1 Burkholderiales bacterium | reverse complement strand
ATCGGCCCGCGGATTTGCTCAGGATGAATGGGGGGATCTGGTGCAGCAACTGGTGGCCGAGGTCACCAGCCCACTAAGTTCGGCGATGGCGCTGATCGGCAAGCTGGCTACTTCCGGCCAAATCAACCGGCAGGCCATTAAGGCCTTGCGCGACAACGTCGCACAAGCTCGGGATGCAGGCCTGGCAGGGCAGCGACTGGCTCGATTGACAGTTGGTGGTCGGCAAATCGCCGGCGAATGCCTGAACCTGACCCAATTGCTGCGCAGCCTGCTGAACCAGCGCAGTCGCGAAGCGTCGACACGCGGCATCGAGGTACAACACGCGCTGATGCCCGTCGATGTGATTGCCGATGGGCCGCTGCTGCTGGCGCTGCTCAATGCCATGCTGGACTGGGCCCTGTCCAGCGCTGAGGCATCGATCGATCTGAAGCTTGATCTGATCCCCTGGCCCGGCAAAGCAAAGCTGGTCTGCCGCTTTGCCAAGCACAAGCAAGTCAGCACGGAAATGCCGCCCGTGTTGAACTCATTGAACTGGCGTTTGGTCGAGCAAACCGCACTTGCGATCGGGGTCACGCTGCGGCGTGAAGACGTTGCCGGGGGTTCTCAGTTGACCCTTGAATTCATGCAATATATGAACGCAGCGGCCGCAGGAACTTCGGGCGAACGACTGCATACCCCGCTGGCTCGGGACAAACCATTGGCTGGCAGCAGCATTCTGCTCATCAGCCAGGACATCGGGCTGCTCAATCAGATCCTGGCGGCCCTGCAGCCGATGGGGATGATCATCGACATCGTGCCCGGCATGGTTGAAGCCAGGCAGTTCTGTCTGGAAGGATTGCCCCATGCGATCGTTTTCGAAAGCCGACAGCGCTGCAAGGCATTCGAGCAACTGCACGCTGAACTGCTGCGCGATGTGCCGGAATTTTGTTTCATCGAGCTATTCGACCTGGCGGCGCAGGAGCGCAGCGATGCCGGGGTCACCAGCATCGACCGAAAACACCTGGGCAGCGAATTGCCCAAGCAATTGATGCTCGCCTTGACCCAGGGCCATTGACGGCAACCCCTCTGCCCAACGCCAAGCCCGTAAACTAGCGGGCATGAAGCCTCGCTTAACGATTCGCAGCATTGCCCTTGCGCTGCTGCTTGCCTTGTCGGCGGCCGCGAGTCTGTTGTTCCTGCAGCAGACCAGCCCGCGCGAAAAAGCCCCGGTGATCGACTATGTGCTGCTCGACGGAGCAACGGCCGACAGCAGTCAATGGGCGGGCAAAGTCATGCTGGTGAACTTCTGGGCCACCAGTTGCACCGCTTGCGTGCATGAAATGCCGCAGCTGATCACCTTGCATGAAAAATTCAAGCACCGTGGTTTTGACATCCTGGCGGTGTCCATGAGCTATGACCCACCAGCCCTGGTTGCAGAATTTGCCACCCGTCGCAAGCTGCCATTCGGCGTTGCCATTGACAGCAGCGGCCTGATTGCCAAACGCTTCGGTGAAGTGCGGCTGACACCGACGACGATGCTCATCAACAAGCATGGCGAAATCGTTCAACGCTATCTCGGCGAACCCGACTTCGCCGCCCTGGAGTCAGTGATTGAATCGCTGCTGACCCAGAGCTGATCGAACAGCTTCAGTTCGGCGTAGCGACCCCGGCATGCGCCGCCTGCGCGTCGGCGTGATAGCTCGAGCGCACCATCGGGCCGACAGCGGCATGGCTGAAGCCCATCTTGTAGGCTTCGACTTCGATCATCTTGAAGGTATCGGGGTGCATATAGCGGCGCACTGGCAGATGATGGCCGGACGGCGCCAGATACTGGCCGACGGTCAGCATATTGACGCCATGCTCACGCAGATCGCGCATCACCTGGAGAATTTCCTCGTCGGTCTCGCCCAGACCGACCATGATGCCGCTCTTCGTCGGCACGCCCGGCACCAGCGCCTTGAAACGCTTGAGCAGATCGAGGCTGAACTGGTAGTCGGAGCCGGGCCGCGCTTCCTTGTAAAGGCGCGGCGCGGTTTCCAGGTTGTGGTTCATTACGTCAGGCGGTGCGGCGCACAGAATATCCAGAGCCCGGTCAGCGCGCCCGCGGAAATCGGGGGTCAGGATCTCGATCTGCGTCGTCGGGCTGAGTTCGCGGACGCGCTGGATACAGGACACGAAATGCCCGGCTCCGCCATCGCGCAGATCGTCGCGGTCGACGCTGGTGATCACGACATATTTGAGCTTCAATGCCGCGATCGTCTGCGCCAGCTTGAGCGGCTCTTCAGCGTCCAGCGGGTCTGGCCGGCCATGGCCGACATCGCAAAACGGGCAGCGCCTGGTGCACTTGTCGCCCATGATCATGAAGGTGGCCGTGCCCTTGCCGAAGCATTCACCGATGTTCGGGCAGGACGCTTCCTCGCACACCGTATGCAGCTTTTGCTCGCGCAAAATCTGCTTGATTTCATAAAAACGGGTCGACGGTGAACCCGCCTTGACGCGGATCCAGTCGGGCTTTTTCAGCATTTCTGCCGGCACGATCTTGATCGGGATGCGTGCCGTCTTGGCCTGGGATTTTTGCTTGGCGCTGGCGTCATAGGCCTCGCCAGTCTTTGCTTCAAAAGTGATATTTTCGGTTGCCATGGCAGCCTCGCTGTCAACGCTCCAGCTGCGCACAAAGGCGTTCGCCGAATCGCCGGGCCACTGTCGGCCAGTCTGATTGGACGCCAAGTGTAGCGAGGTCGACCGTCGCAAGCCCTGCATAACCACAAGGATTGATGCCGGCAAAGGGCTGCAGATCCATCGCCACGTTGAGGGCCACGCCGTGATAAGCGCATTGACGGCTGACCTTGATGCCCAACGCGGCGATCTTGCCCAGGCCATGAAAAGGATCGCGGGCATCGACCGGGCCGCTCAGCGCGGCATGGGATTGGGGATCTTTAAGCCGCACATAAATGCCCGGTGCGCCGCCAACCCGGTGCCCGGTGATGCCGAATTCAGCCAGCGTCTGAATGACCGCGCTCTCCAGGCGATAGACATATTCGCGCACGAAATAGCCTGCACGCCGCAGATCGATCAAGGGATAGGCCACCACCTGGCCAGGCCCGTGATAAGTCACTTGCCCGCCCCGGTTCGACTGCACCACCGGTATGCCGGCCGGATTCAACAGATGCCCGGCTTTACCCGCCAAGCCCTGCGTATAGGTCGGAGGATGCTCGCAAATCCAGAGTTCATCCGGCGTTTGCGGGCCGCGCTGGTCGGTGAAGTCGCGCATCGACGCAAAGGTCTGCGCATAGTCGACCTGACCCAGATTCTTCAGGATCATCGGCACCGTTCAGAGCACCAGTTTGACCGAAGGGTGTGAAGTCAGTTCACGATAAATCGCGTCAAGCTGTTCGCGGCTGGTCGCGGTGATCGTGATCGTCAGGCCCAGATAGTTGCCGGCCTTGCTGGGGCGCTGCTCGACGCTGGCGGCATCGAACTCAGGATCAAAGCGCTGCGCCACCTGCACGATTGCTTCGAGAAAGCCGGGGACATGGGCGCCCATCACCTTGATCGGAAAGCGCGACGGATATTCAACCAACGATTGGCTGGGTGGAATATCCGGCGGCAATTGCATCGAGGGCGGCATGAATTCAGATCGACTGCGTCAACTTGGCGCGCTGGTAAGCCTCGTAGAGCCGCGCATAGACCGGGCCTGGCTTGCCGTGCAAGGCGCCATGACCGACCGGACCGTGATCAAGCGTGGTCACGGCCAGCACTTCCTTGGTGGCCGAGCTGAGGATGACCTCATCGGCGGCAAAAAGCTCGGCCTCGGAAATAGGTCGCAGGTTGAAGCCGATGCCGACTTCGTCGCAGAGCTCACGCAGCAACTCGACACGAATGCCTTCGAGCACCTGGTCGCTCTTGGGCGGCCCCAACAAAGCGCCCTCCTTGACGATCCAGACATTGGAGGCCGAAGCTTCGGTCAGAAAGCCATCGCGCAGCAATATCGTCTCGGTCGCGTCCTGGTCGGCCGAAATCTGCCTTGCCAGCACATTGCCAAGCAGCGAAATGCTCTTGATGTCGCCACGTTCCCAGCGGAAATCGCGTGCGGTGATACAGGCCACGCCTTGATGCCGTTCGTCCGCAGGCACCGGTTTCATCGGCGCGCTATAGGCGAACAGCGTCGGCGTAATATCCTTGGGCATGACGTGGTTACGCGGTGCCACGCCGCGTGTCACCTGCAGATAAACCGCCTGCTCATCAGCATCGACTTCTGCCACCAGCCGGCGCGCGATTTCCAGCCATTGCGCCCTCAGCAACGGCGATTCGATGCGCAACTTCGCCAAGTTGCGCTCGAGCCGGTCCATATGGCTTTCGAAGCGGAAGATCCTGCGGCCATAGACCGGCAGCACCTCGTAAATGCCATCTCCAAAGATGAAGCCACGGTCCATCACTGAAATCTTGGCTTCAGCCAATGGCTGGTACGCGCCGTTCAAATAGCTGGGCAGATCGGGCAGGGAGTTCATGCACTTGTCCTCGTCGTTTGGCAGGCTGAGCTTACTTCAGCTCGAGACTTGATTACTTGATCCACAAGCGTATGGCGTCCCAGGCACGACCGAAAATTCCGGCCAAAGGCACTTCTTCCAGCACCACCAGCGGCACCTCGGCCACGGCAACGCCGGCAGTTGTGCTGACCTTGATCACACCGACGCGCTGGCCCTTGGTCAAAGGTGCGACCAGCGGGTCGCTGCGTTCGATCTTGGTCTGCAACTTGGCCCCTTCGCCACGCGGCACGGCGACATAGACCGCGCCACTCGCACCGAGCTTGGCTTCGGGCAAAACGCCCTTCCAGACCGGCACCGTGCTGATCGCTTGAGCTTTCTCGAACAAGCGCACCGCATCGAAGGCCGAATAGCCCCAGTTCAGCAATTTCTGGCTCTCGCTGGCACGCGCTTCCTTGGACGCTGCGCCCATCACGATGCTCAGCAGGCGGCGCTTGCCGTTCGGATAATCGCGCTGGCTGCTGGCAATCAGGCAATATCCGGCAGCCGAGGTATAGCCGGTCTTCATGCCGTCGACTGAAGCATCGCGAGTCAGCAACAGATTGCGGTTATGTTGGCGGATCTTGTTGTAAGTGAACTCGCGCTGCGAGTAATAAGCGTAGTACTCCGGGAAGTCGCGAATCAGGTTGGCGGCAATCACCGACAGGTCGCGCGCGCTGCTCTTGTGACCGGTTTCGGTCATGCCGGTCACGTTCTTGAACTCGGTGTTGGTCAGGGCCCAGGCGCGCGCTTGGCGGTTCATCATCGCAACGAATTGCTCGACCGTGCCGGCCACGCCCTCGGCCAGAGCCACCGACGCATCGTTGCCCGACTGGATGATCATGCCGCGCAACAAATCGTCGACCTTGGGCGTCATCAGCGTGTCGATGAACATCAGCGAAGGGTCACCCTTGCGCTCGTCCCAGGCCCGTTTGGAAACAGGCAAGGTCTGTTCGAGACTCAAGCGTTTGTCGCGCAAGGCACCGAAGACCACATAAGCCGTCATCAGCTTGGTCAATGAGGCCGGGTCATTCGGCGTGTCGGCATCGCGCTCGGTGAGCACGCGATTGGCCGTCATGTCGAGCAGCAGATAGCTGCGCGCGGCGATCTCAGGGGATTGCGGCGCCTGGGCCTGCGCAGAAATTGCCAACATGGCAGTCAGCGCGAAAGAAAGCAGTCGTTTCATCTTCAAGTTCTCAGGGGAGGTTGGCTCAAGCCTGCCAGTTGCGCAGGACGATGTTCTTCAACAGCGGCAACTGCCCGTGGAAAAAATGTCCGACGCCAGGAACGACCGTGATCGGCAAAGACTGCGGCCTAGCCCAATCAAGCACCGCCGCCAAGGGCACGACATCATCGGCCTCGCCGTGGATCACCAGGGTATCGGCGGGCACTTGCGCGGTGTCAAAGCGGCTCGTCGCCGGCCCGACCAGCAGCAGTCGCTCGGCCTTGAGCAATTCCGGCAGAGCCTGGGCCGCCCGTGAAGCAACGTAGGCGCCAAATGAAAATCCGGCCAGCACCAACGGTTCTGCTTCGGTGCGCCAGGCCGCCAGCACAGCCAGCGCATCGTCTACCTCGCCGCGACCTTCATCCCAGCATCCTTCGGACTTGCCGATACCGCGAAAGTTGAAGCGCAAAGCCCGGTAGCCCAACTGAACCAGGGCGCGCGCCAGCGTTTGCACCACCTTGTTGTCCATCGTGCCGCCCTGGGTCGGATTGGGATGGCAGATCAGCGCCAGGCCACGTGCGACACGGTGGGCCGGCGCATCAAGTGCGCATTCGATCATGCCTGCAGGCCCGGCAATCAGGCGTTTTTCGGTTTGCGAGTTCACGAGCGATCCCTCAACGACCGACGTTATCGGGCAGCAGCAGTCGCTCGACCACTTCACCGTGCACCAGGTGCTTGTCGACGATCTCGTCGATGTCACTCTCGTCCACAAAGGTATACCAGACCGCATCCGGATAAACCACGGCGACCGGGCCTCCGGCGCAGCGATCAAGGCAACCGGCCTTGTTGACACGAACCACGCCGGCCATATCGAGCCCGCGGATTCTGGCCTTGCAGTGATTGAAGCCCTGCTGCGCGCCATGCTGGGCGCAACTGTTCTCACCGCTCTCGCGGTTGTTGAGACAGAAGAAAATATGGCGCTGGTAGTAACTCATGGCCGCCATTGTAGGCAAGGGTCAAAGCTGGCGACGCGCGATCAAGCTCAGCAAGCAGCCCAAGGCAGCAAAGGGCCAGATCCAGCCGATCCATTGCGCCAAGCCGTAAAGGTTGATGAAGCGGCCCTGTTCCCAGGCTTGCAGGCTTTGCGCCAGGTAAGGATCATCCGGCGCGCCGCTGACCATGGCGATCAAGGCGCTCAGCACCACCAAACCCAGCGAGGCACAGACCCGGCGCGGCAAAAATGTCGCCAGGATGGCCAGCAAGCCGCCCAGCAGCAGGCCTGGCAAGGTTGCCAAGGTGATCCAGGTCCAGGCATTCGAGGGCCCGAAGTTCAAGGCCGTCGACAGCGCGGTCACCAGCAAGCCGAGGATCAGCACCGCCAGGAACAGGCCCATGCGGCGCATTCCCGGCCGGGCCACCGACAGCGCCAGCAGCACCGGTCCGAGCAAGCCGAGCGCGATCGTGATCGCCTCCAGGCCCGGCGACAAGACGCGCGCCGAGGCCTCCGGCTCGTCCAGCCATTGCAAAGCCCAGGGCGTTCCTTCCAAGGCATCCAACGCGAGCACCTGCAGATGCGGCAGCCATTGCCCCAGGCCCAGCGTCACTGGGGTTGGAAACAGAAGCCCGACCGGCCACAACGCCAGCAAAGCCAGGGCGCCGGCGCTGTTCGGCTCGAACCAATATTCACGCACATCGGGCCAGCGCCGCAACCAGCCGAGCAGATGCAGCATCAAACCAAGCAGCGCTCCAACCACCGCGCCGGCTGAATTGAGCAACCAGTCAGACAAGGAAGGCACCCGTCCGGGCAGAAAATACTGCAATGTTTCCATCAGAAAAGACAGCGCCGGCCAAGGCAGCAGGCCGAACAAGAAGGCCGCGCGCAGATCGAAACCGCTGCGCAGCGCTGCGGCAAAACCGAGCAAGCCCAGCGGCAGATAGCCGAGCAGGTTGACTTGCTGGTCAAAGTTGCCGAAATACTTCGGCCAAGGCAGGCCGATGATGGCGTTCAGCGTCAGTCCGGGCGGCCAGCTCCAGGGCCAGAACGGGTACAGGCTGGCATAGACGACCAGCGCGAAATAAGCCAGCAACAACCAGGTGGCGGAACTTTGGCGTCGCACCATGCCCTGGATCTCAGAACGGCTTGACGACCACCAGGATCACGATGGCCGCGAACAGAAGCACCGAGATCTCGTTGAAAACCCGGAACCAGCGGTGGCTGCGCCGGTTGGCGGCCTGATCGAAGCTGCGCAGGATGCTCCTGCAGACATGGTGATAACCGACCGCGCCCACCACCAACAGCAGCTTGGCATGCAACCAGGGCTGGTTGAAACCCGCGAAGTTTTCGCTCCAGACCCAAGCGCCAAATCCCAGCGCCGGGATCATCAGCAGGTTCATGAACCGGTACAGCTTGTGCGCCATCAAGAGCAGCCGCTCGCGCTCGGCATGGCTGTCAGCCGGCACCATCGCCAGGTTGACAAAAATACGCGGCATGTAGAAGAGCCCGGCGAACCAACTCGCCACGAAAATGATGTGAAAGGATTTGAGCCAGAGCATGGGTGGATTATGCGGCCCGGCGCGACCGATGCCGCCATAGGGTTTGCGAGCCGAGGGCTATCATGCGGCGATCGCCTCAGCGCGCCAGCGCTGGCCCTCTGATTGGAGCAATGCATGTCCGGCAACACCCAACTCCCCGCCCCGTTTCCCGCCAGCCGCCCGCGGCGCCTGCGCCGCGACGCCTTTACCCGCGCCCTGGTGCGCGAGCATGGTTTGAGCAGCAGCGATCTGATCCTGCCGGTCTTCGTACATGAAGGGGTCGACCGGGTCGAGCCGGTGTTGTCGATGCCGGGCGTGTCGCGCTTGAGCCTGGATCGGCTGCTGCTCGTCGCCGAAGAATGCGTGGCTCTGGGGATTCCGGTACTGGCCCTGTTCCCGGTCATCGACGTCTCATTGAAGACGCCCGATGGCATCGAGGCCACCAATCCAGACGGTCTGGTGCCGCGCGTGGTGCGGGCCTTGAAGCAGCAGTTTCCAGCGCTGGGTATCCTGACCGATGTCGCGCTCGACCCGTTCACCAGCCATGGCCAGGATGGTGTGCTCGACGACAGTGGCTACATCATCAATGACCGCACGGTCGAGTTGCTGACCCGTCAGGCGTTGGTGCAAGCGCAGGCCGGCGTCGACATCGTCGCACCCAGCGACATGATGGACGGACGCATCGGCGCGATCCGCCAGGCCCTGGAAGCCAACGGTCTGATTCACACCCGCATCATGGCTTACAGCGCCAAATACGCCAGCGCCTTTTACGGCCCGTTTCGCGATGCGGTCGGATCAAAGGGCAATCTGGGCAAGGCCGACAAAAAGACTTACCAGATGGATCCCGGCAACAGCGACGAAGCCTTGCGCGAAGTCGCGCTCGACCTGGCCGAAGGCGCTGACATGGTGATGGTCAAGCCCGGCATGCCTTATCTGGACATCGTGCGCCGCGTCAGGGATGAATTCCATGTGCCGACCTTCGCCTACCAGGTCAGCGGCGAATACGCGATGCTCAAAGCCGCAGCCGCCAATGGCTGGCTTGACCATGATGCGGTGATGATGGAATCACTGCTCGCCTTCAAGCGCGCCGGCGCCAATGGCGTGTTGACCTATTTCGCGCTTGAAGCGGCCCGACTGCTGAAACGGGGCTGACTGTTTACTGTCGGCCCGGCGCTGTGGCTTCTGCTGCATAGGGGTCGGCAAAGCCCAGCGCCAGCAAGAGCTCGGTTTCGCGCGCCTCCATGCAGGCAGCCTCGTCGTCCACTTCATGGTCGTAGCCTTGCGCATGCAAGGCGCCATGCACCAGCAAATGGGCGTAATGCGCAGCGATGTCGATCCCGGCCGCGGCTGCCTCGCGCTCAACCACCTCGGCGCAAATCACCAGGTCGGCGACGACCACCGGCTCATGGCTGTAGTCGAAAGTCAGCACATTGGTCGCATAGTCCTTGGCGCGGAATTGATGGTTCAGTTGCCGGCCTTCATCGGCCTCGACGATGCGCACGGTGATTTCCGCCCCCGACTCAAGGGCTGCGCGCAACCAGCGCATGACTTTGTGGCGAGGCAGCAGCGCACGATGGCGTGGGTCGGCGAATTGCAGCGACAAAGTGAGCATTACGTTGGCGTTTTCTGTAGCTTGAATAAGCATTATTGTCGCCCGGGCCAGGATCGGTCCCGCGAGCCTGTTTCGGCTTGCACAATCCGGTCAACATGCAAAAGCCGTCAAGAAAATTCATCAGCGCGATTGCGCAAAAGCGGCGCCACGCGGTCCAGATTGCCGCTGCTACGCTGCACCTGACAGCGCAAGCCGGAGTCGATCTCGCCAACAACCCGAGCCTGGGAGAAGGCTACGACTTGATCCAGCGATTCGTACAAACAGCACCTGCCTGGCTGGCCGCGATGCTGACCCTGATGATCATCACCTTGAGTCTGCTGGCACGCCTGCATCCGGGTGCAAGGCTGATGCATTACCTGATTGGCATGATGCTCAGCTGGCATATTTTGCACCTGAGTGCGACCGGTCAAGCCAGCGCCATGAAGTCCCTCGCCTTGGCCCTTTTGCTGCTTTGCGGCGTGAAATTCCTGCTCCACCAGGTCGCCTGGTCAAGGCCCTGGCTGGGACCGATCTTGCTGCTGCAACTGGTACTGATGCCGATGAGCGAACTCGCCAGCTCGCCGCTGCCTGCGGCGCTTTGGCCAGGGCTGTTGACGCTGGAAATGCTGGTGACGCTTGCCTGTTATGGCTACCTTCACTGGCAGTCACGCAAGCCTTCGCCCCATGCAGCGTTTGCGGACCAGTTGGGCGGCCAGTTCACGTGGCTGAGCCTGCTGCTCGGCCTGGCCGCAACAGCAATGCTGGCCAGCCAGATGCTGCCTGCGTCCGAGCTGAGTCCATGGTTCGACATTGGCTTTGCCGTGCTGTTGCTGGCCCTGGGTCTGCAGATCAGCAGCGGCAATCTGCGCTCGCGCCAGGATGCCGATGGTCATCGCGACCAACTCGAACAACGCATGCACGCCAAGGTGACCGAAGTCGAACGCAACTTCAACACCATGGTCGAGCAAAAGTTGGTCCAGGTGACCGAGCGTGAACGCAAGCGTATTGCCGCTGACCTGCACGATGACCTGGGCGCCAAGCTGCTGACCATCGTGCATACCAGCGAGTCGGACCGCATCTCGACCCTGGCACGCGAAGCCCTGGAGGAAATGCGCTTGTCGGTGCGCGGCCTCACCGGTCGACCGGTACAGCTGCTCGACGCTCTGGGTGACTGGCGCGCCGAGGTCGTGGCCAGGCTCCGTCAGGCCAATATCTCGACCGAGTGGAAGTCACTCCCCGAGGACATCGTCTACACGCTACCGGCACGCACCTATGTGCAGACCACCCGCATCTTTCGCGAGGCCATCAGCAACATCATCAAGCACAGCGGTGCCAGCCGTTGCACGGTCTCATCGAATATGCAGGACGGCGATTTCCTGGTCGTGATCCAGGACGATGGCCGGGGCATTCCTGCTGAGCTCGATGGCCGCCTGGACCGTGGCCATGGCATGGCCAGCATGAAGTCGCGCGCTCGGCAAATGCATGGCCAATGCCTGGTCGAATCAGGTCCGGGCTGGGGAACCGTGATACGTCTCACGATACCGCTGTGAATGATGATGTCGAGGTTTTTTTGGCACACCAAACTGCAGTTGCCGCCCATAACATGACATCGCTCCCTCTCCTGAAACAGCATCTCGCCAGCCAGGCTCGAAGGTTCAAAACCCATGTAAAGGCTTATCTATGAACCATATCCTGCTGCTCGAAGACATCCCTGAAATTCGCACCTGGCTGAAGGCGCTGGTCCTGCAAGTGTTTCCCAATTCGGTCATCACCGAATGCTCGCGGGTGAAGGATGCCCTGGGGCAATTGAACAACCAGCGCTTCACCCTGGCATTGCTCGATCTGGGCCTGCCCGATGGATCGGGCGTCGATGTCGTCAGGGCACTGCGCGAGCGACAGCCCGAGGTGCAATCGGTCATCGTCACCATCCATGACGACGACGAGCATCTGTTCCCGGCCCTGCAAGCGGGTGCTTTCGGCTACCTGCTGAAAGAGCAGTCACGCGAGTTGCTGATCGCGCAATTGCAGCGCATGAGCCAGGGCGAGCCGCCGCTCTCGCCGTCGATCGCGCGCAAGGTGATCGCCTATTTCGCCACCCAGCGCCGCCCACCCGCCAACCTGCTGCCCGAGGTCTCACTGACCGAGCGCGAAACCGAAGTTTTGCTGCGCGTCGCCAAGGGTTACACGCTGCCCGAGATCGGCGTTCAGCTCGGCCTGTCGCGCCACACCATTGCCGATTACGTCAAGCAGATCTACCGCAAGTTGAACGTCTCTTCGCGCGCCGAAGTTGCGCTCGAAGCGCAGCGTCTGGGCCTGTTCGGCAGGAACTGAAGCGGCTGACAATTCGCCCGCATCGCTTCACTCAACGCTGACCGGTTTCCCGAACAACTGCATGAACTCGACCACCGGCACATAGACTTTGCCTTCGACGTTCTGCGCGGGGATCGACAACTCGCGTGGATCGATCGCCGGGTCACCTAGCGGGACTGTCGACTTCAGGTCAGTGGTGTCGCCGGTATGGACCATGCCGCCGACGCGCAGAAAACGTTCACCGACCTTGATGTTCACCGCAACCCGGTTGAAGATGATGGTCTTTACCGTCACGAGGTCGGAAGGTGTGCGGTTGTAGGCATAAACGTCATAGACCTTGAAATCCGCCGGGCCGTAAATCGCGGCCAGATCGTCCAGGGCGACGGTCAGGATGCCGTTTCGCATCACCGGCACATTGCTGATTGCCTGCGGCTTGCTGGTGCCACCCGCCATGGTCACCAGCGCAAGGGCCTGACCCGGCGCGAAGCGGACCGCCGTGACATTGCTGGCGGGCGTCTTGTCCAGCACCCGTTCGAAGAAGTTAAAGGTCATCTGGTTGACCGAAGCCGGACCATAGGAATGGTGGCCGTTTTCAACCGTCACGAAGGTCTGCTGGCGCAGTTTGTCCTTCACGTTTTGCTGGTACCAGGTCTGGCAGGAAGACGTCGGCGGGCCGGCATAAAAAACCGTGATGTCTGCCGTGTTGCAGGAAATCAAGGCCGGCATGTCGAGGATGGGGCCCTTCAGGTCAGCGGCAAGCGGCTTGCTGGTGCCGGGAGCCGTTGGCGCCATGGCCTTGAACAGGCTCGCATGGCGGCTGGCGAAATTCATCGTGCCCGCGCCGCCGGCGGAATTGCCAAAGATGAAGGTCTTGCCCGCATCAATGTTGTAACTCTTCTTGACTGCATCGAGCGCATGAAGCATGAACTGCTCGCCCGGGCCGTCACCCCAGCGCGGGTTGCGCGTCCAGCCGTTCGGCGACAACAAAATGTAGTTGTAATGATCAGCAAAGTCCTCGACCGTCACCACGCCAGGCAATGGCGTGGGCTGGTTTTTCAGATGGTCGTTCGGGCGCTCGAACGGCGCATTTTCATTGCCGGTGCTGCCGTGCAACACGAAGCTGAACCTGCTGGGCTGGTCTGCCCGGTAATTTTTCGGAATATAGAGCCGGTATGGCAAGAGCCGGTCAACCGGCACCAACTTGTCGATGTCCTTGCCGTTAGCGTCGACTTTGCCGCTGTACACCGTCAGGTCGCCGAAATAAAAGGCGTTCCATAAATTGCCCTTGGTGATCGCGCCGCTAAGTAGGCCGTTCATGGTTTGCACCCGGCCGGCGGTGATCGGGGTATTTGGATACTCGCCCTGGTAACGCGGATTGAACAAGTCATCCGCAACATCGGT
>CANFIC010000065.1 GCA_947446685.1 Burkholderiales bacterium | reverse complement strand
GGTCGCTTCGACCGCAACACCGATCTGGCGGTGCAGATGGGCGTGCCGCTCAAGAAAGGCATCCCGGCCGTGGCGGTGCTGAAGACCGATGGGTCAGTGATCAGCGCCACCGGCGCAGGCGAACTGGCGAACGCGAGGGGCATGGGCGACGTTGCGGTATTGCAGGTTCTGGAAGGCCTGCACCGCTAAGGTTTAACCTAGATTCAGCAGTTGACCGCTTCCCACCGCCGCGCATCGCAACCCACTCGGCCGCGTCCAACTTCCGGATCTGGGTTTTCAGCGCTTTTTTGCAGGCCGCTTCCAGCCGCTGATCGCGACTTGCTTGGCCCTTGCCACCGCCAGATCACCGGCAGCGACATCCTTGCTGATGGTCGAGCCGCCGCCGATGGTGGCGCCGTCGCCGATCGTGACCGGCGCGATCAACACGCAGTTGGAACCGATATGGACATCGGCGCCCAGGCTTGTGCGGTGCTTGTTGGCGCCGTCGTAATTGGCGGTGATCGAGCCCGCGCCGAAGTTGACGCGCTCGCCGACATGGGCGTCGCCCAGATAGGCCAGATGGTTGGCTTTGGCGCCGCGTGCCATTGTCGAGTTCTTGACCTCGACGAAGTTGCCGATATGCACTTCGGGGCCCAGATCGGCGCCCGGGCGCAGCCTGGCGAAGGGTCCGACAAGCGCGCCGGCGCCGACCTTGACGCCGAGGCCTTCGCCGTCGATATGGGTGAATTCATGGATGCGCGCACCAGCGCCGATGGTTGCGTTGCGGATCACGCAATTGGCGCCGATCCGCACCCCTTCGCCCAGGCTGACCTGGCCCTCGAAGACGC
The DNA here is from genome assembly GCA_947446685.1 of Burkholderiales bacterium. Taxonomy (GTDB): domain Bacteria; phylum Pseudomonadota; class Gammaproteobacteria; order Burkholderiales; family Burkholderiaceae_C; genus Paucibacter_A. The sequence goes on along the minus strand of CANFIC010000065.1, from coordinate 12,711 downwards.
AGTTGACATCGATCTCGACATCCTGACCGCATTCAAGCCTGCCGCGCAGATCGAAGCGTGCCGGGTCTGCCAAGCGCACGCCGGCTTCCATCAGGGTTTCGGCCTGCTGGCGCTGGAAGCGCCGCTCCAGGTCGGCCAGTTGCACCGGGCTGTTGACGCCGAGGACTTCGGTCTCGTCGGGGGCCTTGATGCCGAGCACCGGCACGCCTTCAGCGACGGCCATCGCCACGATGTCGGTCAGATAGAACTCGCCTTGCACATTGTTGTTGTCGAGTTGCGCGACCCAGCGCTTGAGCATGCCGGTCGGCGCGGCCATCATGCCGGTATAGCCTTCAATGATCAGCCGCTGCGCTGGTGAAGCGTCCTTGTGCTCGACGATGGCCTGCACGCCGGCGGCGCTGCGGATGATGCGGCCGTAGCCGCTTGGGTCGGCCAGATCGATCGTCAGCAAGGCCAGGCTATGGCCGCCACAGGCTTCGATCAGACTCGCTGCGGTTTCGGTGCGAATCAAGGGCACATCGCCGTTCAGGATCAGCGTTGTGCCTTCGCCTTGCAAAGCCGGCAGAACCTGCTGGACGGCATGCCCGGTACCGAGCTGCGGCATCTGGCGCACAAAGCTCAGGCAGGGCGCGCTGACGGCCGCTTCGACCTGTTCGGCGCCATGGCCGGTGATGACGATGCGGGACTGCGCGTCCAGGCTGGCGGTGCTGTCGAGCACATGCTGCAGCAAGGAGCGGCCGCCCAGACGGTGCAGCACCTTGGGCAGCGAAGACTTCATGCGGGTGCCTTTACCCGCTGCCATGATGACGATGTTCATTGCCAAATCGCGACTCCTGTCTGAGTCCGCGATTATGGCCGGGCTGGCTGTAGTCAGCGCTGGACCTGCACCGCGACCCGGTGGGGTTCAGGCTTGACCTTGGGGAAATCGCTGAGTGCAGCTTCGAACATTGCAGCGGTCAGCTGCTCATCGCCCCGCGACAGGCCGTCATTGCTGGCGCGTGCTTCGTACAGCGGTTCGGCAGTCTGCCGGTCGCGCAGCAGCAGCGCAGCATTGCGTTCATAGCGGCGTTCCCACATCGATGCCGACTGGATCATCAGCGTCGAACGCGGCCAGCCGCCATAACGCCAATGGCTGTAGCTGCCATGCCAGCGCCACCAGAGCGGATCGTCCCAAGGCGCGAGATCCTGGGCGCTGATCGTCATCCCAAGGCTTACCAGCACATCGGCCGATTTGGCATCAGCTGCCGGCTTGAACCCGGCTTTGGCCAGCGCAGCCGCTGCCGCTGCTTCCAGCGTTTGCTGCTGTTCTGAAGGTTTCGCCATTTGCTGCGAGGGCAGCCGCTCGAAAACATAGCTCCCCGGCGGTCTTTCCGCAGGCCAGCTGCCGAAACTGGCCACTTCGCTGCTGACCATATAGGGACCACTGCAAGCGCCGAGCAGCATTGCGGCGGCGCTGATCAAGACCATCTGACGTCGGTTCATGGTTTCCTCCATCGTTGATGCAGTCTATTGTGAACCTTCAGTCGCGGTGCAACTTGATCACAGTCGCCGCAACCGGGGTCGCACAGCCATCTTCTTCATCGAAAGCGATGTCGCCGTTGGCGTCGGGCAGACCGGTCGCCTTCAGGCTCTGGAAGGGGAACAGCTTGCGGTCCATCATGTGCGAAGGCACGACATTGCTCATCGCGGTGAACATGTTCTCGACCCGACCCGGGAAGCGCTTCTCCCAGTCATTGATCATGGCCTTGATCTGCACGCGCTGCAGGTTTTCCTGGCTGCCGCAGAGGTTGCAGGGAATGATCGGGAACTGGCGGTGTTCGGCCCAGCGCACGAGGTCGGGTTCGGCCACATAGGCGAGCGGCCGGATCACCACATGGCGGCCGGTGTCGCTGACGAGTTTGGCCGGCATACCCTTCATGCGGCTGCCGAAAAACATGTTCAGGAACAAGGTGACGATGATGTCGTCGCGGTGGTGGCCGAGCGCGATCTTGGTGGCACCGAGCTCATCGGCGACGCGGTAGAGGTTGCCGCGGCGCAGGCGCGAGCACAGGCTGCAGGTGGTCTTGCCTTCGGGAATCAGTCGTTTGACGATCGAATAGGTGTCCTGCTCCTCGATGTGAAAAGGCACGCCGCGGCTCTTCAGGTATTCGGGCAATACATGCTCGGGGAAACCGGGTTGTTTCTGGTCGAGGTTGACCGCGATCAGGTCGAAAGTGATCGGCGCGCGCTGCTGCATATTGAGCAGGATGTCGAGCATCGCGTAGCTGTCCTTGCCGCCCGACAGGCAGACCATCACGCGGTCGCCTTCCTCGATCATGTTGAAGTCGCCGATCGCCTCGCCAACCTGCCGGTGCAGGCGCTTGGAAAGCTTGTTGATTTCGAGCGAAGCCTTCTTTTCGGCCGCCTGATTCGGCATTGTTGCCTGAGCCTGCTGTGTCATGGTCTGGCCTCCTGCTTGATGCCGAAGACTTCGACGCCAACGGCCTCGCAATCCGGGTAGACGTCAGGCTTTTCGGTCGAAACCCGCGCCGCCTTGACCAAGGGATGTTCGAGCATCAGCGCGAGCACATCGTCGCAAAGCGTTTCCTGCAAATGGACATGGCCGCGCGCGACCCGTTCGGCGATCGTGCGCCGGATGAAGTCGTAGTCGACCACTTCGCTGAGGTCGTCGGCCAGCGGCGTCGAATTGCGCAAGGGGATGTAGAGGTCGACATTGATCAGCACGCGCTGCTCGCCGCGTTTTTCGAACTCATGCACGCCGATATTGATATTGACGGTGTAGTTGCGCAGGAACAGCCTTCGGCAGTCGAGCAGGGCAGGGTGGGACAGGGGACTGTTCATATCAGGGCCGGGTCGGGGGGTCTAGAAAAAGGACGTCACGGGCTTGGGCGGCCAGATGCTGGCCGCCGTCGACCAGCAAGGTGGTGCCGGTGATGGCGGGTGATTCGATCAGGAAGCGCACGCTGCGGGCGATGTCCTGCGGTGTTGATGAGCGCTGCAGCGGCGTTTGCTGGTGCGCTTTCTCGAAGCCAGCGTCATCCATCGTGCCGGAGATCAAGGTCACGCCGGGAGCGATGCCGCAAACGCGCAGCTGCGGCGCCAGCGCCTGGGCGAGCAAGGTGTTGCAGCATTCCAGGGCGGCTTTGGAGAGCGTGTACGAGAGGTAATCCGGATTCGGGTTCCAGAGTTTCTGGTCGAGCAGGTTGATGATGCAGGCCGGCCGGTTTTGCGCCAGCGCGATGCGGTGCAAGGCCCGCGCGAGCACGATGGCAGGCGCTGTGTTGGCGCGCCAATGGGCTTCCATGGCGGCGTAGCTGAAAGTTTCAACCTTGTCATATTCGAACAATGAGGCGTTGTTCACCACGCTGTCCAGACGCCCGAAGCGTGCCAGCACGGCCGGCACCAGGGCTTCGCAGGCCGCTTCATCGGCAAGGTCGGCGCAAAAGGCTTCAGCGTCGGCGCCCAGGCCTTTCAACGACTCGACCAAGGCCATGGCCTCGCTGCCGGACTGACGGTAATGGACCGCGATGTCGTAACCATGAGCCGCCAGGTCAAGGGCCATGCAGCGGCCCAGGCGGCGCGCGCCTCCGGTGATCAGGACGACAGGACGTTCGGTCATTGCGTTTTCCTCAGACCCTGGATTTTCGCCTGCAAGTGGCGCCAGACTCGCCAGCCCAGCAGGATGGACAGCAGCGCCGCGTAAATTGCCGGTTCGCCGAAGTTGTTCTTGCCCGATCTCATCCAGATGAAATGCGTCAAAGCGACCAGGCTCAGCAGGTAAACCGCCCGGTGCAGCAACTGCCAACGCTTGGCTCCTAGCGCCTTGACTGCGCGGTTGAACGAGGTGGCGGCCAGCGGCAGCATCAGCAGCCAAGCGCAAAAGCCGATCAGGATGAAGGGGCGTTTGCTGATGTCGCGGGCGATGTCGCCCGCATCAAGCCCCATGTCAAGCCAGCTGTAGGCCAGCAGATGCAGGCAGGCATAGAAAAAACTGAACAAGCCGAGCATGCGCCGCAGGCGGGCCAATGCCGGCTGGCCGCTGATCACCCGCAGCGGCGTGACGGCCAGGGTCAGGCAGAGCGCGCGCAAAGTCCAGTCACCCAGGCTGCGGATCAAGGCTTCGGCGGGATTGGCGCCCAGACGGTCGCTGGCCGCCCCCCAGACCAGCCAGGCCAGCGGCGTCAGGCAGAGCATGAAGAGCAGCGGCTTGGCCGCCGGATGCAGCAGCAAGGGCCTGGCCATGGCTTCAATAATTGCTCTTCAAATCCATGCCCGCATAGAGCTGTCCGACCTGCGCTTCATAGCCGTTGAACATCAAGGTCGGGCGCTTCTTGGTAAACAAGCCGTCTTCGCCGATGCGGCGCTCGGTCGCCTGGCTCCAGCGCGGATGGTCGACCTGCGGGTTGACATTGGAATAGAAACCATATTCCTGCCGGTTCGCATGCATCCAACTGGAGTCGGGCTGCTTCTCGACAAAGCGGATCTTCACGATCGACTTGGCCGACTTGAAGCCGTATTTCCAGGGCACGATCAAACGCACGGGCGCGCCGTTCTGGTTCGGCAGGACTTCGCCATACATACCGAAGGTCAGCAAGCTCAACGGGTGCATCGCCTCGTCGATCCGTAGGCCCTCGATATAGGGCCAGTCAAGCACACCCGAGGCCAGCCCCGGCATCTGCTTCTTGTCGGCCAGAGTGACGAATTCGACATATTTCGCGCGGCTGTTCGGCTCGACCTTCTTGATCAGCTCGGCCAGCGAATAGCCGACCCAGGGAATCACCATCGACCAGCCTTCAACACAGCGCAAGCGGTAGATGCGCTCTTCCATCGGGCTGAGTTTGAGCAAGGCGTCGAGGTCGAAGACGCCGGGCTTCTTGACTTCGCCTTCGACGCTGATCCGCCAGGGATGGGTTTTCAGCGAACCGGCCGTACGTGCCGGGTCGGCCTTGTCGGTGCCGAACTCGTAGTAGTTGTTGTAGCTGCTGGCGTCCTGCAAGGAGGTCTGCTTGTCCAGCACCATCGCCCCGGCCACTGCGCTTTTGGCCCCCGGCAATTTGGCCGCCGGACCCGCGGCACGGGCTTCAGGCCAGGCTGCCAGCAGAGAGCCTGCGGCGCTGCCTGCCATCAACTGCAGCCATTGGCGCCGCTGCGCATAGACCTCGGGTGGGGTGATCTCGGAACTGGCAATCTTGAATGCTTTGTGGATTGAATTCATCGGGCCTCCTGACAATGCCGAACCGGCACCTTACGCGAAAGCAAGGATTCTTGCTTGGTGGTCTGGCGCTGCCCTTGCAGGGCCAAAAAAAAGGCCGGTGCTTGTCACCGACCTTTGCCTTGCCCGGCAGCACCGGGCATTGAACTTTCAGAGGATCAGCGCAGACCAGCGATGTAGTCGGCGACGGCCTTGATTTCCTTGTCATTCAGCTTGGCGGCGATGGCAGTCATCTGCGCACTGTTGCTGCGGGCGCCCGAGCGGAAGCTGTTCAACTGGGCTTCAAGGTAATCGCCATGCTGGCTGGCTATGCGTGGATATTGGGCCGGGATGCCGGCGCCGTTCGGGCTGTGGCAGCCTGCGCAAGCGGGGATCTGGCGATCGGCGACGCCGCCGCGGTAGATCTTCTCGCCCAAGGCCACGCTGTCCTTGTTCTTGGAGAAGCCTGGCTTGGCCTGCTTGGATGCGTAGAACGCTGCGACATTCTTCATGTCCGCTTCCGACAGCATCGAGGCCATGCCGGTCATGACAGGGTTGACGCGCTTGCCGGCCTTGAACTCGGTCAACTGCTTGACCAGGTATTCGGCATGCTGGCCCTGCAGGATCGGGTTGGCCGCGACACCGCGCGAACCATCCGCCGTGTGGCAGGCGCCGCAGACCGCGGTGGATGTGGCTTGGCCCTTGGCCAGGTCGGGTTTTGATGCGGCTTCAGTGTTTGCAGAAGCCGAACTGGCCACGGCGAAGAGGAGGCTGGAGAGCAGGACGGAAGCAATCTTCATCATGAATATATTGATTTGGTAGGCTTAACCGATAGATTTTACAATAGCAAATTGCAAAGCCATCGATCTTCATGACCAACAATAATTCATTGCCGCAAGAAACCGCCCGGATTGCGGCCCCAGTGACGGAAAAAGTGGCACTCGGCTGGACCCATACGGCCCGCTTCCTGACCACCGCCAGCCAGTTGGTGCATCTGCCGCCCAATGAGTTGCCGGAAATCGCTTTTGTCGGCCGCTCCAATGCCGGCAAGTCCACCGCGATCAACACGCTGGCCCAGCAAAAGCGCCTGGCCTTTGCCTCAAAGACGCCGGGTCGCACCCAGCACATCAACTTGTTTGAACTCGGTCCGAAAGACGCGGCTGACACCTGGTTCGCCGACTTGCCGGGCTATGGTTATGCGGCGGTGGCGCGCTCGGCCAAGCTGCGCTGGCAGAAGGTGATGGCTGATTACCTGGAAGTGCGGCGCAGCCTTTCAGGCGTCGTGCTGATGGTCGATTCGCGCCTCGGGCTGACCGACCTCGACAAGCAACTGCTCGAATTCGTCAACGCCAGAATCATCAATGGCGAGATCAAGTTGTTGGTGCTGCTGACCAAGTCAGACAAGCTTAATCGCACCGAGTCGAATGCCGCGCTGGCCGCCTGCAAAACCTTTCTGGCCGGCATTGCTACGGCCGAATCGGACGTGACGGTGATGCTGTTCTCGGCGCTGAAAAAGCTTGGTGTCGGCGAAGTCGCCTGCATCCTGCACAGCTGGGTTCATCCCGAAGGCAAACCGGCGCTGCCCTGACCGCTTGGCCGTCTGAGATCAGCTCAGGCTTTCTTCAGGAAGGCGGCCTTGAGCATGAAGCTTACGCCGTCGATCTTGCAATCGACTTCATGGTCGCCTGCGACCAGTCGAATGCTCTTGACCTTGGTGCCTTTCTTCAGGTTGATCGAGCTGCCCTTGACCTTCAGGTCCTTGATCAGGAAGACCGAGTCGCCATCAATGAGCGGCTGACCATTCGAATCCTTGATGATCTTGCTGTCGCTGTCTTCAATGGCGGTATCGGACCCAGGCTGCCACTCATGGCCGCAATCGGGGCAGATCAAGCGGTCGCCGTCGGGATAGGTGTTTTCGAGGCTGCAGACGGGACAAGCGGGTGGGGTAGGCATCGGGAAATTTGCTCGGGTCGGGTCGGCCAATGTAACCTGCAGCCTGCGCGCTGACGGCTGACAAGCCATACTTGAGCCAAATTGAAGGAGTGACGATGAAGCGATTGATTTCTGTCTTGCTGGCTCTGCTAGCCTTCACCGCAATGCCCGCGCAGGCTGATGAAGCCCTGCAGACTGCGATCAATGGCGCGCAGCGCACGCCGGCTTTTGCGGCGCGCGATGGTTGGCGCCATCCCGACGAGACCCTGAAGTTTTTCGGTATCAAGCCGGATCAGACCGTGGTCGAAATTACCCCAGGCGGCGGCTGGTACAGCGAGATCCTGGCACCCTATCTGCGTCAGCGCGGCCGGCTGATCCTCGCTGGCGATGACCCGCAGTCGGCGCAAGCCTATTCGCAGCGCAGTGCTGCCCGCTTGAAGCAAAAGCTCGAAGCGCAGCCGGCGATTTACGACCAAGCCCAGCTGGGTGTTTTCGATGCTGCCAGCGGTGGCCTGAAAGCCGTGCCGGCGGCCAGCGTCGATCTGGTGCTGACTTTTCGCAATGTGCACAACTGGGTTGCCCTGGGAGAAGCCAGCACCGGTGAGGCCTTCAAGAGCTTGTTCGATTGCCTCAAGCCCGGTGGTGTGCTCGGCCTGGTTGAGCATCGCCTGCCTGCCACGCGCCAACAGGACGCCAAGGCCAGCAGCGGTTACGTACACCAGGACTATGTCATCCGGATGGCCGAGAAGGCCGGCTTCAAGCTGCTTGCTGCAGCCGAGATCAATGCCAACCCGAAAGACAAGGCTGACCATGCCGGCGGCGTCTGGGCTTTGCCTCCGGTCTTCGTCAACAAGGACAAGGACCGGGCAAATTACGAGGCGATCGGTGAGAGCGATCGCATGACCTTGAAGTTCATCAAGCCTTGAGCAGGCTGGCCTTCATCGGCGCCGGTCGTCTGGGCCAGGTGCTGGCCCGGGCCATGGCGGCGCAGGGCGAAGCCGTCGTCGCGGTAAGCAGCCGTAATCAGGATGCGGCTGAGGCGCTGGCCCTGCGTATCCCGGGCTGCCAGGTGATGACGCAAGAGCAGGCCTTGCAGGCCGCCGATCTGGTTTTCCTGACCGTTTCTGACGACGCGATCGAGCCCTTGGCGCGCGCGCTGCCCTGGCGCAGCGGGCAAGCCGTGGTGCATTGCAGCGGTGCGACCGAATTGACCGCCTTGGCTGCGGCCGGTTTACGCGGCGCAACAGTCGGCGGTTTTCATCCCTTGCAGATTTTTTCTGACCCGGAAAATGCGGCGCAACTGCTGGCCGGCAGCGCGGTGGCCATCGAGGCCGAGCCGCCGCTGCGCGAAGAACTGTTGCGTCTGGCCGCCTTGCTGGGGATGCAGCCACTGCAGTTGCCGCCCGGCACGCGTGCGGCCTATCACGCTGCGGCGAGTTTTTCAGCCAGTTTCATCTTGTCGCTGCTGGACGAAGCGGTGCAGATCTGGGCCGGCGTCGGCTTGCCTCAGCAGCAGGCTTTGCAGGCCTTGTTGCCGCTGGCCCGGGGGACCTTGCAGGCGGCCGAAAAGCGCGGTCTGGCAGGCGCCCTGTCAGGACCGATTTCGCGCGGGGACGCCGGCGTGGTCGCTGGTCATCTGCAGACGCTCGATTCGCTCGGCGCCGAGCATGGTGCTTTCTATCGTGAGCTGTCGCGCCGGCAATTACAGCTGGCGCGCGCCAGCGGTCGTCTCGATGAACAAGCTTTGCAGCGTCTGGAGGCTTTGCTCGGTCACTGAGCTTTGGCGGCGGACGGCGTGACCACGTCGATGGTTTTTTCGATCACTTTGCCGGTCACCTTGACGCCGGTGCTGACCACCGCGCCGGTGACTGAAATCGCCGCGCCTGCCGCAGCGCCCGCGATGCTGACGACTGCACAACCGCTCAGGGCGGCGCTGAAAATAGCGGCAAGGGCAAGGCGTGGTATCGGCATGATCTGAGGCTTTCGAGAGTTTTTCCTAGTGGGTAGTGTATGTTCGAGGTTCTATCTACTGAGGTCTGAGCAACTCGGCAAGGTGATAAACGATGTTTGAATGCCATGTTTGACGTCTACGGCCTGAGCGGGCGCCTTTTTACCGGCCCGATCGACGACTTGCGCGACATGCACCAGGTGCATGCAGTGGCGCGAATGCGGGCGCTCCAGCCTGCATCGCCGCAGCAGGCGACTTCGCCGGGCCTGTTGATGGCAGGCGAGGCGCTGGAAGCGGTCTTCATTCAGGACTATGTCGACCTGCGGCAGCGCGGCGCGCTGAATGCCTATGCGCATACGCAAACGTCGACCGTCACCCGGCAACCGCTGGTGCTGGTCGAGCAACTGATGAGCCGGCGTTTGATCACCGTGCCGGTGCAGGCCACGCTGGCGCAGGGCATGGCGCTGCTGGCACAGGCCCAGGTCGGGCAGGCGCCCGTGGTCGACGATGAGACTCGCTTGGTCGGGCTCTTGCTACGCGCTGACCTGCTACCTTTGCCGGCCGATCTGTTGGACATTGAGGCCGGCGGGCAGGCCTGGCGCAGTTGGCTGCAACGTCCGGTCGCCGACCTGATGTGGACGCCGGTGCCGGCCGTGCGACCTGACGCGCCGATACGGCAGGCGGCCCAGGTGCTGATCGATCTGCATTTGCCTGGCTTGCCCGTGATCGATGCTGCAGGGCGCCTGCTCGGTTTCCTGTCGCGCAGTGATGTGCTGCGGGCGATCACCCGCGAGCCGCCGCTTGACCTCTGGTCCTGAGATGCAGGCAATCTCCGCTTCTCCCCGGTCGCTGCAAGCCTGGCAGGTCATCCTTGGTGGCATCTGTGGCCTGGTGCTGACCATCGGCCTGGCGCGCTTTGCCTATACGCCGCTGTTGCCGCTGATGCAGGCGCAAGCCGGGCTGTCGGACAAGCTCGCTGGCTGGCTGGCCGCGACCAATTACCTTGGCTATATGAGCGGTACTTTGCTGGCGGCCTGGGTTGACGATGCGCGCTTGCGGCACCGGCTCTTTAGCGCCGGACTCTGGCTCAGCCTTGTGATCACGCTGCTGATGGGCTTGAGCAGCAATGTCTGGGTCTGGGCGCTGTCGCGCTACCTCGGCGGGTTGTGCGGTGCATCAGGCATGTTGCTGGGCTCCGGGTTGGTGCTGAACTGGCTGATGCAGGCCGGCCGCAGGCCTGAACTCGGCCTGCATTTCACTGGCATCGGCATGGGCGTCACGGTGACTGCGGTGGGGGCGATGTTGATGTCCTTGCTGGGCCTGGACTGGGCGCAGCAATGGCAAGGTTTTGCAGTCATCGGTCTGGTTTTTTTGCTGCCCGCCTGGAGCTGGCGCCCGCCGGTACCGGCAAGAACTACCAGCCACAGCCAGGCTAGCGCCGGGACTTCATCGCAGTGGATGATCTTGATGCTGGCGATCTATTTCTGTGCCGGTTGGGGTTTCGTCATCGACGCCACCTTCACCGTCGCCATCGTTGAACGCCAGCCTGCGCTGGCGGGCCAAGGCCCTTGGGTCTGGCTGCTGGTCGGCCTGACGGCAACACCGGCGGTGTTCTTGTGGGACCGGGTGGCGCGGCGTAACGGCGAATTGCCGGCTTTGCTGATTGCCTTTGGTCTGCAGGCACTGTCGATGCTGCTGCCGGCGGTTTCAGACAGCCTGGCCGCGGCCATTGCCGGTGCGTTGCTTTACGGAGCGACCTTCCTGGGCATCGTCAGCATGACGCTGGCCCTGGTCGGGCGCCATTCACCGGCCAATCCGGGCAAGGCGATGGCAAGGCTGACGCTTGGCTACGGTGCGGCGCAAATCACCGCACCCGCGCTGGCCGGCAGCATGGCGCAGCACAGCGGCAACTATCACGGCGCGCTCTGGTTGACGGCGGCCGTGCTGCTGCTGGGCATGGCCTTGTTGGCCTTGCTGATGCGAATTGAAAGCAGGCCCTGACTCAGTCTTCGCGATACAGCTTGGCGTGCAGGCGCTGAGTGGCTTTCCAGACACACCAGAGCACCAATGGCACTGCCGCACCGGCAGCCATTTCAGGGTTGATGTCCAGCCCGGCTGATTTCATTGCCTTGCCGGCATAGAGCAGCAGACTGACGACATAGTAGGAAATCGCCGCGATCGACAAGCCTTCGACCGTCGTTTGCAACTTCAGTTGCAGCTGCTGGCCGCGCGTCAACTGGGCCAGCAATTGCTGGTTCTGGTTTTCGGTAGCGATGTCGACTCGGGTGCGCAGCAAGCTACTGGCGCGCTCGGTGCGCTGCGACAGTGAGGCGAGCCGCTGTGCGGTTGCCGCTGCAGTTGCGATCGCCGGCGAGAGCCGGCGCTGCATGAAGTCACCGATCGTCTGCGTTCCCGGAATCGGCGCTTCGCGCAACTCGTCGATGCGCTGGCGAACCAGCGCTGCATAGGCCTGGGTGGCCGAGAACCGGTACATATGCTCGGCCGTGGCGCGCTCGACGCTCGCTGCCACATGGATCAGACGGTCCAGCAGGTCCTGCTCGGTTTCCTGCTTGGTTTCCAGGCAGGCGGTGATTTCGGCCAGGCCCGACTCCGATGCTGCCAGCATCGGTGCCAGCGACTTGGCCACAGGCAGGGCCCGCAAGGCCATCAGCCGATAGGTTTCAAGCTCGAGCAGCCTTTGCGAAATGCGTCCGGCGCGCGATTCGCTCAGGCCGGCAGGCGCGATCACCAGCATGCGTTCGAAGCCACTGGGCAGCAGCCTGAAGCCGGTCAGCGCGATCGAGTGGCCCTGGCCCAGCACCGACGCCACAACATTGCGCCCGCCCAGCCATTGCTGGCCCAGCTTGAGTATGGAATGAGGGTCGCTGATGTCATGTTCAACCAGCGCCAGCTTGATGGCGGCAACGGTGCGGCCGGGAATCCCGCGCAACCATTCGGGGTCCACGCGCAAGGCGCTGAACAGTTCAGGCTCGACAGAGCCGAGCCAGGCCGGCTGCGGCAATGGTTGCACCACGGTGTAGCGGGTGAACTCGCTGTGGCGTTCCCATTTGACATGGCAGCGGTCGAGGCGCAAGCGCAGGAAATTACCCTGCAAGACGGTATCGCTCAGCTCGCTTTGACCCGGCAGCAAACGCAGATGCGCGTATTCCTCCGCACGTGTCACGCCTTCATTGAGCACGGCGATATAGACCAGCAGCGCAGGCAGTTTGATCCTGGCTGCCGGTCTTGCATGGACCTCGTTGTGCAGCAACTCACGCAGTGCATCGTCGGGCGGCAATGCTGAGCGAAGGTCGGGATTGGCATCGTTGGACATGGAGGTCGAGTCCTTGCTGTGATGCGCCATCCTAACCAGTCGTTGCTGCGGCCCGCTTTCAGGCGGGCCGCCTACCGGCTTAGAAGCGGTGGCGCAGGCCGACCGAGTAGCTGGTACCGGTGGAAACACCGGTCTTGGCATCGTTCATATAGACCGCATACAGATCGCTGCGCTTGGACAGGCTGTAGTCATAACCGAAGCTGAAAGTCTTCAGTTCGGCGCCGGTGTTGGGCTTAATGTCGCTGTACTCAGCAATGACCTTGCCCGCACCGACCGGCACCGCGATACCGAAGGAGGTGATCTTGT